>NZ_JBQHQF010000015.1:0-62077 GCF_052067635.1 Collinsella sp. HCP3S3_E5
CGATACAATACGGAGAGGCGCAGCGATGCGCTCGGCGGCCGCACGCCGGCCGAGTTCCGCGCCGCGCTGGGAAGGGCCGCGTAACGGTCCAAGAAATCGTCCGCAGTCCCGCCGAAAAGTGGGGCACGCTTTCCCGAGCGGTCTCCATGGGAAACTATGCCCCATTTCGAAGGCTCATTCTGAGATGCACTTTCCGCCGAGTCAGCGACCGTGGCTCTACCCTGCCAGATACACCTCTAGTGCGGGCAACGTGGCCTCCGCATCACGCCGACCGACCTGGTAGATACGTTCGAGCTCCTCTGGCTCACGACACAGCGATGGCACCTTCACCGATTCGCTCGGACGCACCACAAAAACCTCGTCGCCGGCCTCGCGACGCGTCAGGTCATCGAGCGTGGCGTTATAAACCTCGTGCCGGTGCTCAAGCGCCGCGACAAACTCTGGATAGCGGCGAAACACGCGGCGCAGCATAGGCATCAAGCTATTGGGTTGTTTCACAAAGCCCGCCGGCTGCGTCAGCACCACGATGTTACGGTCATACCCCTGCGCAAACAGCCATGCGCTGGGAATAGAATCGGCCACACCGCCATCCAGATATCGATGTCCATCAATCCAGACGGGCTTGGTCGCCACGGGAATCGCCGACGATGCCCGAATCCACTCGATATCGCGCTCGTCGCCATACGGCAGATCGTGATAGACGGCCTTGCCCGTCTCGATATCGGTACACACGCACGTAAATCGCATGGGGCAGGCGCGATACGCCTCCAAGTCGATGGGATCGCGCTCGATAGGCACCTCGTGATAGGCAAAATCGGCATTGAACATATCGCCGGTTCGCAGCCAGCTGGTCACGCTCGCATAGCGCTTGTCGGCACAATAGGCTTTGTTGTAGCGAATGGCGCGGCCGATCTGGCGCGATTTAAAGTTGTAGCCAAACGCCGCGCCCGCCGAGACACCCACCATATGATCGCAGGTCAAACCGTGCTCCATCCAAACGTCGAGCACGCCCGCCGTATACATACCGCGGTAGCCGCCTCCCTCGAGCGCAAGCCCCACTGTGTGTGATGTCTCCGGCTGTGCCATGCAACCATCTCCGTTCCCATGCTTTTGAACTCAACAAGTATATCTGTCAACGTATGCCGTCAAAAACGTGTTTATAAGCATTTATCGAACGTTTCCCAATGCATTCCCCATGCCGTACCGCAATGCCCCTAGATGGCCTTAGGCATGAACGCCCTTAAGAACGTTGCGGGATAAACATCGCCCGCACCATGCCAACGTCATCGCACGCAACGTGAGATAATTCTCAGCAGAATTCACCGATAGCAGAGGGAGTTTGTGATGAAGGTTCTTTTGGTCAATGGCAGTCCCAAGGCAAACGGCAATACCGCCCGCGCACTCGCCGAGGTCGCCGAGCAGCTCAATGCCGAAGGCATTGATACCGAGGTGTTTCAGCTGGGCGCCAAGCCCATTCGCGATTGTATCGGTTGCGGCCAGTGTGGCAAGCTTGGCGGTCGCTGCACCTTTGACGACGACGTGGTGAACGAGCTCATCGCTGCCGCTGAGCAGGCAGACGGCTTTGTCTTTGGCTCACCCGTCTACTATGCGCACCCCAGCGGACGCATCCTTTCGGCCCTCGACCGCGCCTTCTATGCGGGCGGGCACGCCTTTGCGCACAAACCCGGCGCCGCGGTCGCTGTCGCCCGTCGCGGTGGCACGTCGACCACCTTCGATGTGCTCAACAAGTACTTCACCATTAACCAGATGCCCGTGGTCGCCTCCACGTACTGGAACAACGTCTTTGGTCGCGTGCCCGGCGACGCCGATGGGGATGCCGAGGGCCTTGCCACCATGCGCAACATCGGCAAGAACATGGCCTGGCTCCTGCAATGTATCGAAGCAGGACAGGCCGCCGGCATCAGCGCGCCCGAAGCCGATCGCGAGCACACCAACTTCATTCGATAAGTCCAGCGGTGGTCACCTCGATGTTCTATTAATGTCAGCGAAAAGCCAGCTGATGAGGCAAGGTGCCTTGAAAGAGGAGGGCGCTGGGCTGTTGCCCGCGCCCGACGATTGAAAGGCAGATTGCCCATCAGATGGCTTTGCAGCGTCGAGGTGACCGCCGTTCGTTAGAACGGCGGAACAGATACATGAACGTGCAAATCTTCGGCACCAAAAAGTCCTTCGATACCAAGAAGGCCCAGCGCTATTTTAAGGAGCGCCGCATTAAGGTGCAGTTTATTGACCTTAAGGAAAAGGAGATGAGCAAAGGCGAGCTCACGAGCGTGATGCAGGCGGTCGGCGGCATCGACAAGCTGCTCAACCCCAAAGCCAAGGACGAGGAGACACTCGCACTTATCCAGCACCTCACTCCCAGCCAGCGCTTTGATAAGCTGCTCGAGAATCAGCAGGTACTGGCCGAGCCCATCGTGCGCAACGGCAAAAAGGCCACCGTCGGTTATTGCCCCGATGTATGGGGAGCCTGGGAGTAGCCTGTGTTATTTGCCGGCGCGTGGGTATAAAAGCAGGCGTTTGGCATATGATTTTACTGTAAGACATGTCTAACAAAGGAGGGCACATGCCCAACAAACCCGTGAAGATCATCATGCTTACCGGATACCTTGGTGCCGGCAAGACCACGCTGCTCAACCATATCCTCGCCAACGACGGCGGTATCCGCGCCGCCGTGATCGTCAACGATATCGGCGAGATCAACGTCGACGCCAGCCTTATCGCCGACGGTGGCCTTTCCGAGACCGACGACCTCATCCCGCTCACCAACGGCTGCATCTGCTGCACGCTTTCGGACGACCTGGCCAACCAGCTGCAGGGCATTGCCGATTCGGGCAAGTTCGACTACATCATCATCGAGGCCTCCGGTATTTGCGAGCCTATCCCCATCGCCTACACCATCTCGAGCTTCTGCGACGAGGCCAAAGTGGGCGGCGAGCCCAAGCTCGCGCTCGACAACATCGTTGCCGTGGTCGACTGCGCCCGCATGTACGACGAGTTCAACGGCGGTCGCGACCTGCTGGCCGAGGATATCGACGAGGACGACATCGAGAGCCTGCTCATCCAGCAGATCGAGTTTTGCTCCACGCTGATCCTCAACAAGACCGATACCGTGAGCCCTGAGCAGATCGCCGAGCTCAAGGCCATCGTGCGCAGCCTGCAGAAGGACGCCGTGATTGTCGAGGCTCAAAACGGCGAGGTCCCCATGGAGGAGCTGCTCGATACCGATCGCTTCGACTTTATGCGCGCCTACAACTCCGCCGCCTGGATCGAGGCCATGGAGCATCCCGAGGAGCACGACGACCCCGAGGTGCTCGAGTACGACATCGAGACCTTTGTGTACTCGCGCCGTAAGCCGTTTGACCTGCAGAAGTTCACCGATTTTGTTGAGCAGGAGTGGCCCGACGAGGTCATTCGCGTCAAGGGTCCGCTGTGGCAGACCGGCGATCCGGACATGTGCTACATGTTCGAGCAGGCCGGCCGCCAGATGCGCCTGATGGAGAACGGCTTGTTCGTTGACTCGGCGCCCGAGGGCGAGAAGCAGAAGATCATCGACGAGAACCCCGAGATCATGCAGATTTGGGACGACGAGACGGGCGACCGCATGACGAGCCTGTGCATCATCGGCCGTCACATGGACAAGGATGCGCTCATCGCCGCCCTTGATGCCTGCCTGACCGACTGGCACCGCGCTTAGGTTATCCAAGTGGGCGTTTTTCTGCCTTCGTAACCGCCAAACCACCACGAAGGTACCCTTCGTGGTGGTTTTTCGTTCTATGCCAAGGAGATTCATGTTCAATATCGTGCTGTATGCGCCCGAGATTCCGGCCAATACGGGTAATATCGGCCGTACCTGCGTGGTCACCGGCGCCCGCCTGCATCTGGTGGAGCCACTGGGCTTTTCGCTCGACGACAAAACGGTGCGTCGCGCCGGCCTGGGCTACTGGCAAAACTTGGACGTGACGACCTATGCCAGCTGGGAGGATTTCCTTGCGCGCAATGACCTTTCCCCCGCCGACGACCGCTTGCATCTGCTGACCAAAAAGGCACGCCGAACCTATGCGCAAAGCACTTACCGTGACGGCGACTATTTGGTCTTTGGCAGCGAAAGCTCGGGGATTCCCGAAGGGCTGCTCGCCGCAGCGCCCGAGCGCTGCGAGCGCATCCCCATGCTGCGCGATTGTGACTCACTCGACAACGCCGAGGCCTGGGAAGCCCACGAGGAATCGCTCGGACATACCGAGGACGGCCATGAGGCCATCCTTCGGCAGGATATCTGCGGCAACTTCGTCAATCCGGACGACTACCGCATCAGCGCACTCAACCTCTCCAACAGCGCCGCCATCGTCCTCTACGAAGCCCTGCGCCAGACAGGCTTTGCCGGCATGTAGCAAACCTGCCATTTGGAGACGGGGTAGAAATGGTAGATTTTCAAACCCTCTAACCCTTGACAAATTGGTTTTGGCATCAACGCGACAAAGGGCTGATCCTTTGCCTCATTGTCTATAGATAGCGGCCAGTAATGCTCTTGGAGCAAGCAGCGATATCCGCCGGAGTGCCGGCGCAGACGACTTGCCCGCCCGCATCGCCACCGCCTGGCCCCATGTCGATCACATAATCGGCATTGCGGATAAGGTCGAGATCGTGCTCGATCACGATAACCGTGGCGCCCTTGGCGACGAGGCCGTCAAACACGTTCAGCAGCACCTGAACGTCGAGCGGATGCAGGCCGATCGTGGGCTCGTCGAATACGAATACGGCATCGTCCTGCACGCGGCCCATCTCGCTCGCAAGCTTTAAACGCTGCGCCTCGCCGCCCGAAAGCGCCGGCGTGGGCTCACCGAGTGTAAGATAGCCCAAGCCCAGGTCGTGCAAGGTCAGCAAGCGCGCCTGAACCTTCTTGAGCCCCACCGTGGCGTCGAGAGCCTCGTCCACGCTCATGTCCATGAGCTGCGGCAACGTAAGCTTGCTCCCGTCCTTGCCCTCGCGATGGATATGCGAAGCCGTGTCTGCATAACGCGAGCCTCGACATGCTGGGCAGATGATCTCGACGTCGGGCAAAAATTGCACGTCGAGCGATATCGAGCCCGTGCCATCGCATGTAGGGCAGCGCAAGGCGCCGGTGTTGTAGCTAAAGGCACCCGCCTTGTAGCCGGCTGCCTTGGCCTCGGGCGTACGGGCGAAAGCGCGACGCAGCTCATCATGGATGTCGGCATAGGTCGCTACCGTCGAGCGCACGTTGGCGCCGATAGGCGTAGCGTCAATCAGGTTTGCGCGCGCGATACCCTCAGCGTCGACCCAGCGCACATGGCTTGGCACGCGCTCGCCAGCTGCCTGGGCCTTAAGCGCCGGGATGAGTGTCTCGAGCACCAACGTCGTCTTACCCGAACCCGAAACGCCCGTCACCGCGACAAGGCGACCGCGCGGTATATCGACTTCGAGCGGTTTGACGGTATGGATGGCATCGGTTGCCATGCGGATGTGGCCCTGGTCGAACATTTCGTCGTCAGTCACCTGCGGACGCATACGCTTGGGGTCTGCGCTCAAAAACGGGGCGATGCGGCTGCCCTTCGATTGTTCGACCTCGTCCACCGTGCCAGCGGCAATCACATTACCGCCGCCTGCTCCGGCAACGGGGCCCATCTCGACCAGATAGTCGGCTTCCGCCAGCACACGTGTATCGTGGTCGACAACAACCACGGTGTTGCCGTCATCCACCAGATCGCGCATCACGCCCACCAAGCCGTCGACATTGGCGGGATGCAAACCGATTGAAGGCTCGTCCAACACATAGAGCCCGCCCGTCGATCGGTTGCGCACCACGCGGGCGAGCTGCACGCGCTGACGCTCGCCCGTGGAGAGCGTGGCACCGGCGCGATCGAGCGAAAGGTAGTCGAGACCCAGATCGACCAGGCGACGGGCCGCGCTCAAAAACGAATCGCAGATATCCGCCGCCATGGGCCGCATCTCGGCCGGCAAGGATGCGGGCACCCCGCGCACCCACTCAATCGCCTCGCCCAGCGTCATGGCCGCGGCCTGCGCCAGATTGATACCGCGCACCTGGGGCTGACGGGCGGTCTCGGAGAGGCGCGTGCCGCCACAGTCACGACATGGCCCCTCGCGCAAAAAGCGCGCCACGCGTTTTAAGCCCTTGTCGTCCTTAACCTTGGCGAGCGCATTCTCGACGGTATAGACGGCGTTGTAATAGGTAAAGTCGAGCGGCGTGGCGCCCTCGCCGTTTTTGGGAACGTAGAGAATGTGCTTCTTAACCGCCGGGCCGTGGAACACAATGTCACGCTCTTGAGGCGTGAGCTGGTTAAACGGCACGTCGGTACGCACACCCATCTCGCCTGCCACCTGCTTCATCAGATCCCACATGAGCGTGCCCCAAGGAAGCACCGCGCCTTCGTTGATGGTCTTGGACTCGTCGGGCACCAGGCTCGCCTCGTCCACCTCGCGCATGACACCGGTGCCGCCGCAGGTGGGACACGCGCCGCCGCTGTTAAAGGCAAGGTCCTCGGCACCCGGCGCGTAGAACTCACGGCCGCACTCGGGGCACGTGAGCGACAGGCCCGCGGCCACGTTAAGGCTCGGCTCCACGCGCGTCCCGCAGTGCGGACACACGTGATGGGCGCAACGGCTAAAGAGCAGACGCAGGCTATTGTTGAGCTCGGTCATGGTACCAAAGGTCGAGCGCACACCCGGCACGCTGGGGCGCTGATGCAATGCGAGCGCCGCCGGTACGTGCAGCACCTCGTCCACTTGGGCATGTTCGGCCTGCGTCAGACGGCGGCGGGTATAGGTGCTAAGCGCCTCTAGGTAGCGACGCGAGCCCTCGGCATAAAGAACGCCCAGTGCCAGCGAACTCTTGCCCGAACCCGATACGCCAGCAATACCCACGAGCTTTCCCAGCGGAATATCGATATCGATGTCCTTGAGGTTGTGCACACGCGCGCCACGTACCTCTATAGCCTGCGGGCTCATCTTCTGTTCCGTCACCTTTATCACCCTACTCATGCCATAAAACGCGGTCGCGAATGTATTCGCCCAGCATGGGCACGGTAAACCGGACGAGGCCGTATCCGGCAGCCTCGATGACGCGCTCGCGAATCAGGCTTGCGCGATATTTACTCGCCCAGCTTTGGGTGCGGTCGCAGCGCTCAATGATGTCAGCCATGCGCGTCGGCTTGCCCCCATCAGCCGCCATGGCCTCGATAAAGAGGCGCTGCGGACTGCGCAACCCGTAATACAAGGGAGCGTCCACTGCTTCATAGAACTCGGAAATGGCATCGGCGTAGCCAGCCTCGACATCGCACACTTCAATGACCCGCGAGTCACGCCGGACAGCAGACCTCCACATGTAATATCCCACCAGCTGAACCATATAGGGATGCCCCATGCTCTTGCGCGCCGCAAGGTCCGCCGTCTCCGCATCAACGCAAAGACCAGTGCCTTTGACCGTCTGGATATATGAATCGCGCACTTTGGGCAAAGAAATCGCCCCCAGCGTACGCTGCTGGGCGCGGCGCAAAAACGTTACGCTCGGCTCTTCGAGCAAGTCATCGACCATGCTGGGCAAGCCGGCAAAAACCAGCGCAAGACCGCGCTGGTCGCTATCGGGCAAGCCCGTAGCATCCTGGTCTCCGAGCACCTGCTGATAGAGAACGGCCAGCGCCGCCAGCTCCTCGATAGATGCCGATTGGGCCTCGTCAATCGCAAACAGTAAGCCCTTTCCCGGCCCGAGTTTCTTGAGGCGTTCGTTGACTAACCCGCGCAACGTCTCGCCTTTTGCCCGCGCCGCCTCGACCGACATTCGGCCAAACGACGGACCAAACTCCATTGACGTCACAACGGGTTTATTCGAGCGAAGCGTGTCGGCCAAGCGGTCGCATAGGCCAAGCGAGGCGGAATCGGAGACAACCGCCCATCCGCGCTCGCTAGCTAAACGCTGCAGCTCCCGCAAGAGAACTGTTTTGCCACAGCCGCGGTTTCCCGTAATGAGCATGAGCCTGCCCGGCGCTCCGGCGCCGTTATCGAGCCCTTCCTCGAAATCTTCGATGACCGACTCGCGGCCGATGAGTATCGGAGGCCGCTTGCCAGCCGTGGGCTTAAAGGGATTTGGATTCATGTCGGCCTCCTCGGATTGGCAAACCCTGGTAACAGTTATACCAACTTATACCGAGTTATACCAACAGGATGCGACAAAGAGACTGACCCTCTATCACCTATGGCGGAAAAACTCGACGTCCGCCGCTCGCCAGGGGCGGAAGGTGGCGGGATCGACCTTTACGTGGGCTGCCTCGGGGACGTCGTACCACTTGACCGTGTAGCCAGCGCCGTGAGAGCAAAAGACCGAGTCGGGCGTGTTGGGTAGATCGGCCTCGGGCTCATAGGCGACAGTCTCGATGACGCGCTCGGCATCATGGCATGCCGCATAACCGGCAAACTCCAGGTACAGATGCCCGCGACCGCTCGTGTAAGCGGCCACCTCCAGCGCATAATCCTGGACCTCGGATGCCGGCACGCGACCCACAAGCTTTGCCCGTTCGCCCGCCATCGTCGGCGGCTCGTAGTCGGCTCCCATACGCGTGGCGTCTGACAACGCCCTGCCCACACACTCCCCCGGCACCTCGAGCTCAAAGCGATACCACGGCTCCAACAGCACCGCCGCGCCGGCCTCACGCGCCTGCATGAGCCCCTGGCGAATCGCGCGGTACGTGGCCTGGCGAAAGTCGCCGCCCTCGGTGTGTTTGGCATGCGCACGGCCACCTGTGAGCGTAATGCGCACATCGGTGATGGGCGAGCCGGTCAGCACGCCCAGGTGATCGCGCTCCATGGCGTTTGTAAGCGCCAGGCGTTGCCAGTTAAGATCGAGCTCGTCGGTCGAAGTCACGGTGCCAAACTGCACGCCCGAACCCGCTGGCAACGGCTCCAGGCTCAGATGCACCTCGGCATAGTGGCGCAGCGGCTCAAAGTGGCCCACGCCCTCGACCGGCTGCGAAATGGTCTCCTTATAGAGAATGCCGCCGGGCTCAAACGAAATCGAAAGGCCAAAGCGATCGGCCAACACCCGCTGCACGACCTCGAGTTGCACGGCGCCCATCAGCTGCAGGTGAATCTGCTCCAGATGAGTATTCCAGCTTACGCCGAGCATGGGATCTTCGTCCGCCAACTCAGTCAGCGCTTTAAACACCGCATGGACATCGTGTTCGCCCGGAAGCACCGTATAGGTGAGGACCGGAGCGATGACGGGCGCATCACACACGGGCTCCGCACCCAAGGCGTCCCCTGGGCGAACGTGCGCAAGACCCGTCACAGCACAAATACCGCCAGCAGCAACTTCTTGGGCAAGCTCATACTTTTCGCCGTTATAGATGCGCACCTGATCGACCTTCTGCTCCCATGCCTCGGCACCGGAACGTCCGCTGATCATCTGTTTTGCACACAGCGTGCCGCCGGTCACTTTAACCCATGCCAAGCGCTCGCCGCGATCCCCGCGGCTGACACGATAGACGCGCGCGGCAAACTCCGGAATCCATATCTGTTCGCGCATCAGCACGCATATGCCATCCAGCAGCTCGCTCACGCCCTGGTCCTTGAGCGCCGAGCCGGCAAAGCAGGGAAAGAGCTTGCGCTCGGCAACCATGCGCGACAGCGTTGCGACGGAAAGCTCGCCTGCCTCAAGAAACTCCTCGAGCGCCGCCTCGTCCAACGCAGCAGCGTCCTCCTGAACGGCGCCGCCCTCCAGCAGTTCGTTGGCATCCAGGCAGCCTTCGGAAAGACGCCGCCCAAGTTGTGCCAGCAAAACATCGCGGCCGGGATTCTCCAAATCGATTTTGTTGATATAGATGAACGTCGGAATGTCATAGCGTGCAAGCAGGCGCCACAGGGTTTCGGTGTGCCCCTGCACGCCGTCGTTGGCGCCCACAACTAAAATCGCGTAGTCGAGTGCGCGCAGCGTGCGCTCCGCCTCGGCAGAAAAATCGACATGCCCCGGTGCATCCACGAGCATGACGCGGGTATCACCGTGGTCGAGCACGGCCTGCGACGAGAAAATCGTAATGCCGCGATCGCGCTCGATCGCGTTAGTGTCCAGATGCGAATCGCCATCGTCCACGCGGCCGCGCTTACGAATGCGACCCGCATCGAACAGCATGGCCTCGGCCAGCGTGGTCTTGCCAGCATCGACATGCGCCAAGATTCCAACGACCGCTTGCTTCGACATGGCTCTCCTCTTATTGCAAGCCCGTCGCACGCGGAAACGGGCGCTCTCGTTCCACACTGGATGATACAATTTACGGGCCGGCGGGCGAAGCGGGCCCTATCCCCCGACCGAGCTCATCGCCTCGCGTTGCCGTGCGGCGATTTTCGTAGGTTCGCGCCTTGCGAAAGCCGGCACCTCCCCTTTTTGCCTGCCCGAGCTCATCCGGGGCGGCAACAACGCGAACCCCCCAACAGCGAGGAGTCACCATGAAGACATTGCTCAACGAGTTCAAGGAATTCATCAATCGCGGCAACGTGATGGACATGGCCGTCGGCGTGATTATCGGCGGCGCATTCACCGCCATCGTGACCTCACTTACCGATAACATCATCAACCCGCTTATCTCCGTGATTGCCGGCGGTAGCGCTACCGAGATCTCGGGGCTGGTGGTGCCGGGCACTAATATCGACTTTGGCGCCTTTATCGGCTCGTGCATCAATTTTTTGATTGTGGCGGCAATCGTCTTTGCCATCGTCAAGGCATTCAACAAGGCGCAGGAAATCGGCGACAGGCTCGCCGGTGCCACCGCCGAGGAAGCCGCACCGGCGCCCGTCTGTCCGTATTGCCTGGAAGAGGTGCACGAAGGCGCGACCAAGTGTTGCCACTGCGGAAGCGAGCTGCCCCGAGCGTAGGTGCCTTAGAGCCGACAGCGAGCGACATCTACCACCTTGCAAAACAGCGCAGCGATCAAAAATGGCCCCATCCGGGGCCATTTTCGCTTACTTGGAGCGTAGATACGCGCCCCCGCTCTTATGCCTCGCGCAGCCAGTCAAACGCAACACGCGGCGTGCCGTCCGACACATACACGACGCCGGCACGCTCAAACCCCGCTTTAATACTCGCGCCCTGCATGGGCAGGTTGTCCCGATGCGTATCGATACGCAGATGGTCGGCACGCTCTTTGGCAAAGGCGAACATCGCAGCCGCGATACCGTGCACGGTGCCGTCGGACGCCACACGGTGCAGCACGGCGTACGGAGTGTCGCTACGCCATTGCCCGTCCTCAATTACGTCATAGCACTCGTCCGGGCCCGGTAAAAAGGCAAACGTCGCCACCACGCGGCCGTCGACTTCGAACACATAGCTACCACCGGCGGCGATATCGGCAGCCAGCTGCTCGGCAGAAGGCGTGCCCTCGGGCCACTGCGTGGCGTTGCCATGCGCGCGCATAAAGGCACGGGCCGCGTCATAGATAGCCATGACGGCGGGAATGTCGGTATCGAGGGTTTTTCTGATCATCACGCGACGACCTCACGTTTATTGGTATCACTTTGATTGAGCAATGATACCAGCGTTTGAAGAGGGGCGAGAAGCAGATGGGAAGCAAAAAGCGAGCCGCCTGGTCAAAGGCCAAAAGCGAGTTTTTGGGCGCTGCCACCGGTGGCGCTATGAGCGACCTGTTTGCGCGCGAGGACGAGCGCCGCGACGCCCTGAACGCCGAGCGCGATGAAGCCTGGCGCTACAAGTCGTGCGAGCGCAAAAACCGTTACGGCACACGCGCCGAGGCCGAGGCCGTTATGGCCGACTGCGAAAGCCGCGGGCGGCGTGGTTTGGCCTGCTACAAATGCGAATACTGCGGCGGCTGGCACCTGACGTCGCACCCTTGGAAATAGACCCCGCATCGGCACGACGCTGACCGAGCGCCAACCATCGCACGCAAGCTACGGGCGCGGCGACACCAAAACATCGTAACGAACGGCCTTGCCCGCAAGTTGATAGCTCGGCTTAACGCCAGCAAGCAGCGGCCCCTTCACCGGCCGCTTGATAACGACCTTGCGCGGGCGCACCGCAAGCGCAGCTTCGACCAGCGTCTCCTCATCGGCACACGGCTGTTCCAGATGATGCAAGAGTTGGAACTTCTTTTTAACCGCCGCGCTCTTTGTGCGCTCGGGAAACATGGGGTCCAGATACACCATGTCGGGAGCGGTGAGCTCGCCCTGCCCGATCAACTCAGTTATATGGTGAAGGCCGGCAATGCTGTCCTCGCCCGCATGTAAGCGCATGCGGGCCACGGCAGTCGCAAGCGCCGGATCATCTGCCGCGCGATCCAAGGCATCCTTGAGGAGCGCCGCGATCACGCAATCCTGCTCATACAGATCGACGGTAAAGCCCGCAGCCGCCAGCAGCAGCGAATCCTCGCCAAAGCCTGCCGTGGCATCAATCGCCCATGGGCACTCGACGCCTTTTGCGCGCGCAGCCTTTACCAACAGCTCTTGCTGCAGACGGCCCTGTTTGAGCCGTGGCAGCATGCGGACAAAATCGGCACGCAACTCCATCGTGCCGTCGGTGAGCGTGAGGCCCGCGGACTTCCCGGTCAGCTCAAGCCCCGCGGCCCGAGCAACAGAAAAGGGATCGACGACGCCCATGGGTACTCCTTAACAAGCAAAATGAATACGTGAGCGCCGTTTATGCCAGCACCCAACCGTCCGCTATTGTCCCACATGCGACATGGCCCACAGCATCCCAATGCAAAGCACCGCCATCAATCCCGTGCACACGGCAGCGATCACAGAATCACCCATGCGCCTTCCCAACGACCGCGGCTCATGCACTCGCCCTGCTCCGTACATCATGGCTCCTCCTTAAGAACAGCTCCTTGTTACGGTCTCATCATCGCAGCGCCGCACATGAGCTGCCATCGATTTGGCTTACGTCCAGCTTTCCTTTTTGAAAGGTCGGATTGGGCTGCGCGGGCTCAAAGCGCTTTCAGGCGCACGCATCGCTGCGTTGAACTACAATGTGCTTCACCATATGTGCAACACATGGGCTACGCCAGATCGGCGTACTCGTATCGAAAGGACCAGCCATGAGCTCCGCTCGCAAGACTCTCAAAATCCTTGCCCTCATCTACTTTGTTTTGGGCATCGCCAGCCTCGTCATCACCGGCATCGGTATCGCCAGGGGCAGCCTCGATTCCACGTACGGGTCGAACGCCATGCTCGCCGCGGTCGTGCTTGTCGTCAAGGGCATTGTCGATCTTTCCGCAGGTGTTGCGGGCATCAAGGGCGCCAACAAGCCCTCGCAGGTGGATAGCGCGTTTAAGCTCGGCATCGTTGCCGCCATCGCCACGATTGCGCAGGCCGTGCTCACGCTTCCCGCACTCGGCGGCAGCGCCGTCAATATCGGTGCCTTTGTCATCGTGGTCTACGACCTGTTCTTTGTTCAGCAGGCGCGCGCCGTTAAGGCCGAGAACAAGGACCGCCTGTAGGCACTCGCTTCTCATAACCCCTGCAGCCAAGCAACTAACATGGGCCGATCGCGCAGTAACGCGGTCGGCCCTTTACATTTGCCCAGATAAAACCTGCCAAAATAAACCTGTCCCTTTTTGGCAGGTTGGTTAGCTGTGGCGGTACTCGGCAATGATGAAGTCGATGTCAGTTTTAAGGGTGTCCAGGTTTGCCAGGCGCTCTTTGTCGGTAGGGCGTGTGCGGTAGTAGTACGGCGTCATCTGGAACACCGCCTCGATGTCGGCCTGGGTCTGGAGCGTAATATTCGCGGACACCCGCTGTGTGCCGACCAGTTTAAGCTCCATCGTCTTCGGAAGCTTTTCGTCGTTGAGGTACGGCGTGTCGTAGAGCACCTCCTTGAGCCCAAAGAGATGACGGGCACCCGGTACCACGGTGTAGAGCGAACCCTCCGGCGCCAACACGCGGGCAAACTCGCGCTCGTTAAAGGGAGCAAAGAGCTCGGTCACCATATAGAAGGCGCCATCGGCCACTGGGATGTCTTTCATGTTGGCCACAAAATAGGTCGCATCGCCGCGCTTGGCGGCCAGGCGTACCATTTCTTTGCCCAGGTCAAAGCCATAAGCGTCCACGCCCGGCACCGCGCCCATGGCGCTGGTGTAGTAACCCTCGCCGCAGCAAATATCGAGCAGTGTCATGGGGCCGCCTGTAGACGCAGCACGCCCAGAAACCCGTTTGCGCACCAGCCCGACCATTGCATCGCGCAGCGGCGCATAGTAGCCACGGTTCAAAAAGTCACGACGGCTGCGTGCCTGCGACTTGGGATCGCCCATGGAGTCGCCGCTCTTGGACGAACGTAGCAGATATAGATAACCCTCGCGCGCACGGTCAAACCGGTGTCCGCCCGCGCATGCAGCACCGCGCTCGTCGTCCACCAACGGCTCATGGCAAACGGGACACAACAACATGGCAACTCCTTAGCGCGAACAACACAACGTACACCATTGTCGCACGCCTTCCCCACCTAGTCATTGGGGACGTTCTTGAATGACTAGTCGTTTAAGAACGCCCCCAATGACTAGGTGATTAGGAGTATCATCGTCTGCGCAAATAAGCACGAAATAGCACGTTAGAGATTGAGAGCGTATGGCTGATACCGCATCTAAGCACATCGACATGACCACCGGCTCACTGTGGCGCAATATCCCCCTGTTCGCCTTGCCCGTGGCCGCCACGAGCATCTTGGAGCAGCTGTCAAACCTCATCGCCACGGTCATTATCGGTAACTTCTCGGGCAACCAGGGAACCCTCGCCATGGCGGCAGTCGGCTCCAATGTTCCGCTTACCAGCCTTATGCTCAACCTGTTTATTGGCATGTCGCTTGGCTCCAACGTGGTCATCGCCAACGCTATCGGCCGCAACGATCAGAATATGGTCAAACGCGCCGTCCATACCTCGATTTTAATGGCGCTCGTGGGCTTTGCCGTCATCGCTCTGGGCGAGATCTTTGCCGAGCCCATGCTCGCCGCGCTCAACGTTCCCGCCGAGACCATGCCGCTCGCTTCGCTCTATCTACGCGTCTTTTTGCTCAGCATGCCCTCAATCTTGCTCTACAACTTTGAGGCCGCGATCTTCCGCTCCGTCGGCATCACCCGCATGCCGCTGCAAGCGCTTGCCGTGTCCACCGTCCTCAACATTGGCCTGGACCTCATCTTTGTCCCCGTACTCCACTGGGGCGTCGCGGGTGTCGCCATCGCCACCGCCATCGCCTACACCGTCAGCGCCGCTACACTCTTTATCCGCCTGCTCAAGACCGACTCCGTCGTCCGCGTCACCCCGCGCGACCTTGCTATCGACCCCGTCGCCCTCAAGCGCATCGTCAAGATCGGCCTGCCCGCCGGCATCCAAAGCGCCGTCTTTGCCGTCGCCAACATCATCATCCAGTCCGCCATCAACAGCCTGGGCACCGAGGTCATGGCGGCCTCGAGCGCCGCCATGAGCCTGGAGTGCGTGTGCTACAACCTGCTCAACAGCTTTAGCCAGGCTTGCACCACCTTTGTGGGACAAAACCACGGTGCCCGTCAGATCGACCGCTGCACCAAGACCCTTAAGGTCTGCCTGGTCGAAGGCGGTGTCGTCGCGCTCACCACGATTATTGTTATTGTCGGCCTGGGGCGCGAGATTCTGTCGTTGTTCAACAGCGATCCCAACATCGTCTCAATCGGCTATATCCGCGTGTGCTCTATCTTCCCTGCGTACGCCTTTATCATGCTCTACGAGAACATGTCCGGCTACCTGCGCGGCTTTGGTATCTCGCTCATACCCGCCCTTATCACCATGATCTGCGTCTGCGGCATCCGCTTCTATTGGGTATTCTGCGTGTTCCCGCACTTCCGCACCTTTGCAAACATCATGATGGTCTACCCCATCAGCCTGGGCACCACGGCGTTCTTTATGGTCGTGGCGGTACTACTCTGCCACCCGGCACGCACCCATCGCGCCACCCAAGCCAAAGCGACAGCCTGCTAAACACCGCACTCAACGCCACGCCAGTCATTAATTGACAATATGCGAGCTCATATAGTCGATAAAGCGCCTCGTGGCGATAGGCATGGTGTCCCAGCTGCGCCAGGCCGCCACTACGTCGCGTGAGGGGGCGTGCACGATGGGACGTACGCGAATATCGGCCCGCATGCCCTCCACAGTACGACGGTAGAGCATACTCACGCCTAGACCCTCCTCCACCATCGCCATGATGGTGTAGTCGTCGGTCACCTCGCTCGTCACGTGCGGCGACAGCCCATGCGCCGCGAATGCATCGAGCACCAGGCTCTGTTCGCCCTCATCCAGCAGCACAAACGGCTCGGAAGCCAGGTCGGCGAGCGTCACTTTTTCCTTTGCCGCCAGCGGATGCGCGACAGGCAACAGTGCCACCAACTCGTCGTGATAGACCACGCGCTTCTCGAGCCCTGCGGTAAACCCACGTGCCGTAAAGCAAAAATCCACTACGCCGTCGTGCACCCATTGGGCGTTGCGCGTGTAGTCGCCCTGCTTGAGGGTAAAGCGTACGCCCGGGTGCAGCGCCCCAAAGTCGCGGATCACGCGCGGTAACACGGTTCGACTCACGTTGGTAAACGTCGCGATGCGAATATCGGACGACGAAAGCCCCAGCAGCTCCTGGCGCTTGCCCTCGAGCTCAGCCTCGGCAGTCACAATCTGGCGCAGATACGGCAGATATTGTTTACCGTCGCGCGTAAGCGAAACGCCCTGCTTACCGCGCTCGATAAGCGTGGTACCCAGCTCGCGCTCGAGTGCCTTGACGGCCTGGCTCACCGCACTTTGCGTATAGCCCAGCTCGTCCGCCGCGCCCTTAAGGCTGCCGCAATCGACCACCATACAAACAATCTGATACCGCGACGCCATCGTGCCTCCACAACAATGCAGCCGTAAAACGTTTTGCCAGTGCTTTTCCTAATGACATTAGCATTTCTTAATCATACTGAAGATACATTCGCTTTACTACATCAAAATCTGGGAGCAGAATCCTTTTTACGAAACCGTTCTGCAACAAAAGGAGTCCCATGGATCGCAAAAAAGCAATCGCGCTCTCATTTTCCGTTCCCGTCGCATGGGGCTTTTCGTATCCCCTCATGAAGATCGGCATGGACAGCATGAACGCCACGAGTATCGTCGCGCTACGCTGCATCATCGCTTTTGTGGCCTGCCTGCTGCTCTTCCACAAGCGCGCGTTGCGCATTAACCGCGACCTTATGGTCCGTGCCGCCATCATCGGCGCCATCATGGCAACCGAGCTCACCTGCATGTGCCTGGGCTCCAGCCTCACCTCTGCCTCCACTGCCGGCTTTTTGCAGAGCCTGACGGTCGTGATCGTGCCGTTTGCCAACGCCGCCCTGCTGCACCGCGCCCCCGAGCGCAAAGTGCTCGTCGGCACCACCATCGTCACCTGCGGTATGTTGCTGCTCTCGGGCGCCGACTTCACCAGCCTGAACCCGGGCGCGCTCATCATGCTGCTCTCCGCCTTTGTCTATGCCGGCCACATTATCGTGGCCAAGCGCTTTGTCGAAGAAGTCGATCCGCTTGCTCTGGGCGTTTGGCAGCTGGGCTTCGGCGGCTTATTCTCGGGCATCGCCGCATTCACCTTTGGCGGTTTCACACTCCCCGGCACGCCGGGCGAGGTCGTGGTCGTCGTCGCACTCGCACTCATCTGCTCTGCCTACGGCTTTATCACCCAGACGCTCGTGCAGCCCCACGTGCCCGCCGAGACCACCGGCTTTGCCTTCTCGCTCGAGCCAGTCTGCTCCGCCGTCTTTTCGTTCTTCCTAGTCGGCGAGGTCCTGAGCCCCATCGCCTTCCTGGGTGCAGCTCTCATCCTCACCGGCGTCATGGCGGCAACCGTCGAGCTTCCGCACCTCCGCGCACATGGACGCGCTCATATGGCAGGAGTGCCCGAGCGCGCCTCATAGACCCCGCTCTTCATGCAGCCGCGGCATAAAGGCAACCGGTGCGCCTTTACAATAGATGCCAACATAGCATTTGCCATAAAGGAGCTCCATGGACACCGCAACTCGCGACCGCAACATAGCAACTTGGTTGGGCGATGCGCCGCAGCCGGTACGTGACGCTACGAACCAGCTACTCGAGCGCATCGCCCTTTTGCGTGCCGAGCAGACCATCTACCCGGCACAAGACGACATCCTCAATGCCCTCGCCTACACGCCGGCCGACCAGGTCAAAGTTGTCATCTTGGGCCAAGATCCTTATCACGGGCCCAACCAGGCCATGGGGTTATCGTTCTCGGTCCCCGCGACGCAAACCAAGTTGCCGCCAAGCCTGCGCAACATCTATAAGGAACTCAAAGCCGATCTGAGTTGTCCCATTCCCGCCACGGGAGATCTGACGCCATGGGCACAACAGGGCGTCCTGCTCCTCAACACTACGCTTACCGTGCGCGAGCATGCCGCGAACTCACACGCCAAGCTGGGCTGGAGTACGCTCACCGACTACGTTATCGAACGCTGCTGCCAGCTACCCCAACCGGTAGTCTTTTTGGCATGGGGCCGCTTTGCCCAGCAGATGGTTGAGGGCAAGCTCGCCGCAATCGACGCGGGCAAAACAACCGGCAAGTTCTGCCTTGCCTCCACGCACCCCTCGCCGCTTTCGGCCAACCGTGCCACGGCAGAACTCCCCGCTTTTATGGGGTCGCGACCCTTCTCGGCAGCCAATCGGCTACTCGAACAGCACGGCTCGACCCCCGTCAACTGGACTTGTCTCGGCTAAAAATCGATACATCAAAAATACGCCCGACGGCTTTCCATCGGGCGCGTTTCCTATTCGGGCCAAATAAATTGTGTGCGGCCGGCCTCGCCGCCATCAATGAGCAGGCTCTGCCCGGTCATAAACCGGTTGGTCACGCCCACAAAGTAGATCCATTCGGCGATCTCTTGGGCGGTTGCCCAGCGTTTAAGCGGTGTAAGCTCCATAATCTGGTTCCACAGGTGTTCGTCTTCCATCACGCAACGGTTGAGCGGCGTGATAACGCCACCCGGGTCCACACTGTTGGCGATGGCCTGCGGTGCCAGGCGGTTTGCAAGGTTCTTGGTGTAGGCGATAACGCCGCCCTTGCTGGCAGCATAGGCGGGAAACTCCGATCCCGTATGCCCGCTCGCCGACCCCACATTGACCACGGATTTGATAGCGGGCGCCGGCTTGGCAGCAAGCCCCTCCCCCACAAAGGCGTAGCACTCGGTCACGTTGATGGTGCCACACAGGTTGGCGGCGATGTCGTCAGCCGAATCCTGCGTACCCGCAACGTTCACGATTACCTGGGGTTCAAGATCGCCTGGAAACGAGTCAGGCTCGCGTACATCAACGACCAGATGGCGGTAGCGCTCATGTTCGATCACCGCCGGCAGCAGATCAAAGCCCACGACCTCGTGGCCCTCGTCCAAAAAGCGCTGCACGCACGCGGCTCCGATACCGCCCGAAGCGCCCGTAATCAAAACCCGCATACTTGCTCCTTAGGCGGTTGCGTGGCGCTCAAGGTACTCGGCGCCCACATTCTCACGCTCCCAGCCGCGCACGACCTTGTAGCCCACGGGGCTCAGGAAGACCTCGCACAGCAGCTCGGCAACAGCGCCGGTCAGCGAGCACATAAGGACCTGCACCCAGGTCCAACCAAAGAACGTGTGGCTCACCACAATGGCAAAGACCAGGTTGTCGATAAACTGGCCAACACCCGTGGACACATAGGAGCGGAAGGCGAAGCTCGCAAAGTTATTCTTTTTGAGCATACGGCCGAGCGACTGGTTGAGCGTGGAGTTAACCACGGCAGAAACGAACATTGCCAGCGAAGAGCCCAGCACCACGTACCAGGTGCCGCCGATGGTGGCGTTAAGGGCGGTGTTGACCTCGATCATGCCCGTGTCGTAGTAGGCGCCCCACATACCGGGTGTGAGCGAGCACGCCCAAAAGCACAGGCTCACGGCAAGGTTGACCGCCAGTGCGAGGATAGAGATTTTGATGGATGCCTTGGCGCCAAAGCGCTTGCAGATCATGTCCTGGCACAAAAACGAGACCCAGCTCACCACAAAGCCGCAATCGAGTGCCAGATACGGCAGGCTGATGAGCTCTTTGTTGGCCAGCAGGTTCATCATGATAACGCTCACGAAAAACAGCGAAACCGTTGCCGCGGGAATGCTCCGCAACAGGACCTTGTAGTCCTCCATGACCTTCTTGATCATTATGTACTCCTTTGGTTTTAGGTTTAACGAGCAGGATATCGGACCCGAACTGCTCGGACGCCCCGGTCTTGAGACGACGGTGGGCATGATAGCCGCTTACGCGGCATCAGGCAAGCAGGCAGCGCGGCAGCCCCGCAGGGCCGCCGCGCCGATGCGTTAAAAGACTACGTTGCCAAACTCCGACAGGATAAGGTCGGGATTGTGGTCGGTTGCCCAATCCACGTTCCACGGGCTCGTAAACAGCAACAGCTTGCCACCGCGCATGTCCTCGACGCGCAGTGTGTCACGCGTGAGCGAAAGGCCCGGGATATCGATGGTGTCGGGGTCGTTCTGGATCCAGCGAATGTCCGTATAGGGCAGCGGCTGGCGACGAACCTCAACACGGTACTCGGCCTTGAGGCGGCGCTCGAGTACCTCAAACTGTAGCACGCCGACCACGCCCACAATGACGCTCTCCATGCCGGCACCAAGCTCGCGGAAGATCTGGATGGCGCCCTCCTGGGCAAGCTCCTCCATGCCCTTGACGAACTGCTTGCGCTTGAGCGTGTCGACCTGCGTAATGCGAGCGAACATCTCGGGGGCAAACGTCGGGATCTGTGGGTACTGCACATGGCGCTTGCCGGAGCACACGGTGTCGCCGACGCTAAAGATACCCGGGTCGAACAGGCCCACGATATCGCCCGCGTACGCCTCGTCCACGATGGCGCGGTCGTCGGCCATCATCGACGTGCCCGTGGCAAGCTTAAGCTTGCGGTTGCCCTGCACGTGGAAGGCATCCATGCCGCGCTCGAACTTACCCGAGCAAATGCGCACAAAGGCGATGCGGTCGCGGTGGTTCTTGTCCATGTTGGCCTGGATCTTAAACACAAAGCCGCTAAAGTCGTCGCGGCAGGGGTCGACCGGTTCACTGGTAAGCGTATCGGTATAGGCACGCGGCGTCGGGGCCAGACGCAGGAACTCCTTAAGGAAGGGTTCCACGCCAAAGTTGGTAAGCGCCGAGCCAAAGAACGCCGGGCTCAGCTTGCCGCAGGCCACGGCATCCAAGTCGAGCTCGTCGCCGGCACCATCGAGCAACTCGATGTCGTCCATCAGGTTCTTATGGTTCTCCTCGCCGATGAGCTCATCCATGGAAGAATCGCCCAGCTCGGCCTCGACCTCGGCGACCTTCTTGGTGGCGTTGGCGTGACCGTCGCCCTCAAAGGCAATGACGCGACGGGTCTGACGATCGAACACGCCGCGGAAATTGCGGCCGCTGCCGATCGGCCAGTTCATGGGATACGTATTGATGCCCAGGACATTCTCGATCTCTTCCATGAGCTCAAACGGATCGCGAGCCTCGTGGTCGAGCTTGTTCACAAAGGTGAAGATGGGAATGTGGCGCAGCGTACAGACCTTAAAGAGCTTCTTGGTCTGGGCCTCGACGCCCTTGGCGCCGTCGATGACCATGACTGCGGCGTCAGCGGCCATAAGGGTACGGTAGGTATCCTCCGAAAAGTCCTGGTGACCGGGGGTATCGAGGATGTTGACGCAGGCGCCGTTGTAAGTGAACTGCAGCACCGAGGAGGTGACGGAAATGCCGCGCTCCTTCTCGATGTCCATCCAGTCCGAGACGGCATGCTTGGCCGAGCTCTTGCCCTTGACCGAGCCGGCGGTCTGGATGCTGCCGGTATAGAGCAGCAGCTTCTCGGTAAGCGTGGTCTTACCGGCATCCGGGTGGCTGATGATCGCGAATGTGCGGCGCGACGAGATTTCATCCGACAGGCTTGCCATGCGGATCCTTTCTTGCATTGAGTGCATTACGTCGTTGTAACCGCACTATTGTAGCCGCGAAATTCCGCTCTAGGGCGCCTATCTGGACAAATTCATCAGTTGGGGCCTGTGTAGCAGTCGATGACGGCACTCCGCAGCAGTTTGTCTCGATCTGTAACATCTAGACGGTTTTTGAACCTCTACCTGTTACAGATTTAGACAAACAGGTGGGCGTCCCAGAAAGATCTCGATCTGTAACATCTAGCAGCCAAAAACTTCTCCAGTTGTTACAGATTGAGACAACCAGGTGGGGCCCACCAGCAAAATCTCAATCTGTAACAGGTAGCCGTCCAAATCGGTTCCAGATGTTACAGATTGAGATGAATGAACGAGCGGACAATCCCTATTTACCACTTGCATAACTGTGCATAGTGTATATATACTGTGCTTACCGGTTATATACACGTGTAGCCCAACAGCTAAGGAGCCGCTGTGGACATCATCCTATCCAATTCGAGCGACAAGCCCATCTACGAGCAGATAACCTCGCAAGTCAAAGCTCAGATCTTATCGGGCACGCTCGCTGCGGGAGCCAAACTCCCCAGCATCCGTGCACTCGCGAGCGACCTGGGTGTGAGCGTCATCACCACCAAGCGCGCCTACGCCGACCTAGAGCAACTCGGGTTTATCTGCACCGTGCAGGGCAAGGGCTGTTTTGTCGCCGAGGGCAACCAGGAGCTCTTGCGCGAAAACCAGCTATGCCATATCGAAGACCTGCTTGCGAAAGCGGCGAGCCAAGCCGAAGCCTTGGGCGTCACGCGCGACAAACTGCACGAAATGCTCGACCTGGTAGCCCCCGAAACCATGCAGTAGCCATCTGCAAGAAAGGCTATACCATGCAAAACTTGCTTGAACTCAAAGGCGTCTCGCGCCGCGTGAGTGACCGTTTTTCGCTGCGCGATGTCACGCTCGCCGTGGAGCCCGGCCAGATTGTTGGCTTTGTGGGCGCAAACGGCGCCGGCAAGACAACGACCATTCGCGCCGCTCTCGGGCTTATCAAACTCGATGCCGGCGAGGTGCACCTGTTTGGGCAGCACTGCGGCGCCGACGCGCCCGGTGAAGCGCAGCGTTGTCTGCGCACTCGTGTCGGCCTCGTGCTGGACACATGCCCCTTCCCTTCCACACTCAAGGTGACCGAAGTTGAGGCACTCGTAAGTCCGGCGTACCCCACCTGGAGCCACGACACCTTCGCCAGCCTCATCGACCGATTTGGCTTGGATCCCAAGGCGAAGGTCAAGGACCTCTCCCGCGGCATGGGCATGAAGCTGCAGCTTGCCTGTGCGCTCAGTCACAAGGCCAAGCTGCTCGTTTTGGACGAAGCCACCGCGGGTCTTGATCCCATGGCACGCGAGGAGCTGCTCGATGAGCTGCTTGCCTTTGTCGCCGACGGCCAGCGCAGCGTGCTGCTCTCGAGTCACATTACGTCCGACCTCGATCGCGCTGCCGACCGCATCATTTGCATCGATAACGGCTCGATTGTGTTTGACCTGCCGCGCGAGGACATTACCGACCGCGCCGGCATCGCCCACTGTACCCAAGCGCAGGCCGCCGAGCTTATGGCTTGCGTCGAAGGCGCCCGTGCCTCCCACCACGCTTACAGCGTGGACGTGCTCGTGCCCAACCGTCGCGAAACGCTCGAGGCCTTCCCCGAGATTCCCTGCGATCGGGCAACCATTGACGATTATCTACGCCTCACGCTGAAAGGGGCTTCGAAATGAAACGCGCCTTTATGTCCGAGCTCGCCATCGTTCGCACGCTTGTCCCAAGCATAGCGGGCGTCGGCCTGTTCATATTCGTTGTGCTGACCCTCGCCAACACGTCAGGTGGCGACTCCGGCATGAGTGCCGGCGCCTGCGCGCTCAGCGCCATGTCACCCATCATGGTCATGAGCTCGCTGGCAGGCTTTGACAATCAAAACGGATGGGAGCGTTATCGGGCAACGCTGCCCCTCACGCGCAAAGACATCATCTGCGCACGCTACCTGAGCATCGTTGTCTTCTCGGCCGTCATGACGTGCGCCGCCACGCTTTTGAGCATCGCCTCCATCCCGCTCTTCAACAGCGCGGGCATTCCTTCGACCGGACAGACGGTCTTTGAAATCGCAATCGCCTCGGCAGCATCGATGCTTATCTCCCTCATGATGGTATTCTTGGCGCAGCCGCTGTTCTTTCGATTTGGACACATGGAGGCGCTGCGCCTATCCGTTGGCCTGTTTGCCCTGCTCGGATGCCTTGCCATGGCCACGCTAAGCTCCTCCAACCCCATCAGCAACTGGCTCATGTCGATTGCCGGGGCGAATCCCGATCCCGCCGTCCTTGGCTGTCTGTGTGCAGGAACTGCAGTACTGGCGCTCGCACTATGTGTAATCAGCTGCGCTGTCAGCACCAAGGTTTATCGAGTACGCGATCTGTAATCGACGGCTAAAAAAGCTTAGGTGGTACCCCGCTTATTTTTTCAATGAAACGAGGCGGCATAGCGTCACCACCGCCCTTCACAGCAGGCCGTCTAGTTCTTGGCAACCAAAAAGACACCGTCAGCATATCGAAGGTGAATACTTTTCCGAGAAGTGAACGAGTAAAAACAGTGCCCTGTAGCATCGACATTTTTAAGGACTCAATTCCTGCGGTTTTTGTCTAAGAATCCTGCAGTTTTGTTCGAAAAAAGTGTGCATGTTCCAGGGGTCCAGATTTACTCGTTCACTTCGCGGAAAACCATTCACCTTCGATTCGAGCCTTAACCAAATGCCCTCTCGAACTATGGCCCCTGTCTCACCACAGCGATATCAAAGCTTCATGGCGGGACGATATCATCGGACGAGCGCCGTAAATCTGGCGCGGTCGTTCTTTGGGGAGGCATTTCACCCGTGTCGTGGGTCGCAGCAGCATTTGTGTCGGCTTTCTTTGCCGGCGTCACATCAGTCCTGGCCAAATGCGGCATCAAGCAGACCGACTCCGATGTCGCGACGGCCATTCGCACCTGCGTGGTGCTCGTTTTCGCCTGGGCAATGGCGGGCATTTCTGGATCCATTGGAACCATCGGCAGCATCGAACCCAGATCTTGGCTCTTTCTCGTCCTCTCGGGACTCGCTACCGGTGCTTCGTGGATCTGTTACTTTAAGGCGTTGGGCATCGGAGACGTCAATAAGGTCGTACCGGTCGACAAGATGAGCACCGTACTCGCTGCACTGATCGCCATCGTGCTTTTTGGCGAGACGAGCAACCTTGCGGTTAAGCTCGTGGGAACCGCTGTCATCACCCTCGGTACGTTTTTAATGATCGAGAAGAAGCAGTTTGCCGGACCCGAGCGGCAGCAAGACCGGACCTGGCTCGCTTACGCCCTCGGCGCCGCCGTGTTCGCGGCGCTCACGTCCATCCTTGCCAAGGTTGGCATCGAAGGCGTCGAGTCCAACCTGGCCACGGCAATCCGTACCTGTGTGGTACTGGTTATGGCATGGGCAATCGTGGCAGCTAAAGGCAAGATGGACCAAGCCGTGCACGTAGACCGCTACGAACTCGTATTTCTCGCGGCATCGGGCATTGCGACTGGCGCATCGTGGCTGCTGTGCTACTACGCCATCGCCACAGGCCAGGTGAGCGTCGTGGTGCAGATCGACAAACTATCGATTGTCGTATCGGTACTATTTGCGCGCCTGGCATTCAACGAAAAACTCTCACGGCGCAGCGCCATCGGTCTCGCCTTCATCGTCCTGGGCACCGCCGCGCTCGCGATTTGGAAATAGCGCCGATGCCAAGCGAGATCTAGACGCTCGCAAATCCGTGACAAACGGCATATCCCGGCACGCCCGTGACGTTTTACAATATAAACGTCACGGGCCTCGGCTCAGTCTCGGTCATCCAAGGGGATGTCTTTTTGGTCATTGTTCTTTAGGGAACGGTCAATCGCATAGAACCACGAAAACGGCCGTCCAACGGCCGTGGTTTGTTGCGCCGTTCCGCCTCCGTCATCTGCCATTTTTGCACCTGATAGGAAAGAACAATGCAAACCCAGGAATCTCAATCCTTCCCAAAAGCAACTAGCTTCGGCGCGACACTCGTACGCTCTAAGATTATGGGCCCCAATCCCCTCAAGCTCTGCGAAGAGCTGCTTCGCGATGTGCATATCCCCTGCGGCGTCCGCGTCTGCGACCTTGGATCGGGCGCCGGTATCACCAGCGCCCTACTCGCCCGCGAATACGGGTTTGACACCTACGCTGTCGATCTGTGGAGCGACCCCGTCGAAAACCGTGCGTTCTTCGATTCGCTCGGTATCTCGCGCGACACGATTCACCCTGTTAAGGCAGACGCCTCGCAGGGGCTGCCGTTTGAGCACGACTATTTTGATGCGGTCGTAAGTATCGACTCGTACAACTACTACGGCCGTGACCCACACTATCTGAGTGAGCGCCTACTCCCCTACGTAAAGCAAGGCGGGATGCTCTACTTAAGCATCCCCGGCATGGTTCGCGACTGCCACGACAACCTGCCCGTTTGCCTGCTCAAATCCTGGACACCCGAGCAGCTCGACTATATGCACGACATAGCCTGGTGGCGCGCCATGATCGAGCCGACCCCCGGCGTCGAGATTGTCTCGATGCAGCCTATGCTCTGCACGGACGAAGCATGGAAAGACTGGCTCGCCTGCGACAACGAGTACGCAGCAGGCGACCGCGCTGCCGTTGAAGCCGGTGCGCTCGAATACCTCAACACCATCGCCATTGTGCTGAGAAAGCTCTAAACATTAGCCGCGCGAGGCCGTAAACAAATGGCCTCGCGCGGCTTCTTCAAAACGAGTTCTGAACAAACGCAAAGCGCAATATGCTACTTGCGCAGCGGCTTGGGCAGCGGAATGCCGGCGGCGATGGCTGCGGCGATGATCATGCAGACGATGCCCTTGAGCGGGAAGCACATGAGCAGCAGGCCCACGACCATAACGGGTTGGCGCATGACGGCGCCCATCGTCGATGCCGTGCAGACGGCGACGCAAAAGACCGGATCGGCGCCGGTGAGAATGGCAAGACCATAGCCCAGGCTTACGCCCGAGAAGATAACCGGGAAGAAGTGACCGCCACGCCAGCCCATATTGATGAGGGCGGGGGTCAGCATAGCCTTGACAAGACCGGTCGCGATAAGCACGCCGGCGGGAATGGTCAGATAGGTTTCCATGAGCACATCGGCCTGGGTCTCGCCGGCAAACATGGTGTAGGGCAGGAGCGTGCCACAGATGGCGAGCGCCAGACCGGCCATCATGGCCTTGACGACAGGACGCTCCCCTATTGCATGGGACAGCGCCTCGCTCGCGTGCTCGGAGACAAAGTACAGCCAACCGCATACGGTGCCGATCAACGCCAGCGGAATGAGCCAGGCAAGCTCCAGGTTGCCCACCTCGGCGGACTCGAACCTGGGCATGCCCATGCCGCCGCCCACGAGCTGGCCAAGCAACAGGTAAGTGCCCAGACCGCCGGCAATCGCAATGCCGTAGACCACGGTCTTTTGCGCCTTGGGCAGTTTGATGGTGATCTCGTCGGACGCGGACTCATCGTCGGCATCTTCGCCCTGGCCGTCGGCGCTACCGGCGAGCGGCGCCACAAAGCCAAAGACAGGCGCGGTAAAGAGCGCCGTCAGGGCAGCCTGGGTACCTAGCAGCGTGAGCTCCCTAAACTCGGCGCCAAAGCGACGCATACGGTCGCCGACCCAGCTGCACAGGCCCGCGATAACGCCGGTCAGGCCGGCCTCCGGTCCAATACTTCCGCCAAACAGCAGCGGCAGCAATGCCGCAAGCGAAAGCTTGCCCAGATTGTCGTACGGGTAGCGCCCATCTTGCTTGACCTTAGCCATCACCTGATTGAGGTTATCGGTCTTGGTGTCTGTCATCTTTTCGTACAGACCGATTAACAGGCCGCCCAGCAGGCAGACAAAAAACGGGTACGGCAGAAAGCCAAACGGGCCGCTGGCGAGCTCGGGCGAAGCGACGCCCAGTGCGTGCGGAATCTCGGTCCATAGATAGTCGATGCCATGCTCCATCACAAAAAAGAACAGCCAGACCGCGGCACCTGCGAACGCACCGGTCACGGCAACGCTAACTAAAAACAGCGCGCGGTTTGTGGGTTTAGCGAGCTTATCCATCGGGTCCTCCCGCGGTCAAAGTCGACATAGATACGTTTTATTGTAGAGCGAGTGTGGCCCAGACGAGCCAACCGTCTGCGCTGCAAACGAAGCCACCGGGGGCCACAGCGGGACAGGCTCAAGGCTTATCCGTTGATAATTGATGCGATTTCGTACAGATCCTCGGCAAAGTAAACGCCTTGCTGGCGCCGTGGGCTTGATAAACCCTTATCAATCATGTGTCCGAGCAGCGCCTTGAGGTCGTTGTAGTAACCGTCCAGGTTATACAGGATGCACGGAGCACTCAGGTGCCCCAACGACACCGCGGACATAACCTCGGCAATCTCCTCGAGCGTGCCCGTCCCACCGGGAAAGGCAATGAACGCATCGCCGAGCTCGATCATCTTTGCCTTACGCTCCGCCATATCGCTCGTCACGATGAGGTCGTCGATACCGTCATGCTGAAACTCGGCCTCGATAAAAAAGCTCGGCTCCACACCCGTCACGTGCCCGCCGGCATTAAGCACGCTATCGGCGAGCGCGCCCATCAGACCCGATTTGGATCCGCCGTACACGAGCGCGTGCCCGTTGGCGCCAATCCAGTTGCCCAGCTCCTGCACCGCAGGCAGAAACGCCGGGTCATTGCCGATACTGGCACCCAGATACACGGTGATATTCAAATTCAGTCCCCCTCATCGTGACGCGCGGCGCCCGTTTTAGCGCTGGCGCCGGCGATATTCACGCACGCGGCGCGACAGATCGGCGAGCTCGTCACGATCGAGCTCTTCCAAATGCTCAAGATCATCCATAAAGCGCGCCATAGTGTCCTTTTGATGCATCTTGATGAGCATATTGCAGTAGCTCACCGCCACGCCCGTGAGCATGGCAATGTAAAAAATGCTGATAACGCTCAGGACGACCGTGATGACACGGGCGACCGGCGTTTCGGCCGGAATGTCGCCAAAGCCGATCGTCGATACGGTCTCAAAGCTAAACCAAAGGCCATCGCCAAACGTAAGAGTTGTTGGCTCAGAAAGCCAAACAGCCATTGAACACAGAAGATAAAAGACGAGAAAAAGGCCCGTGATGCGCACGAAACCGGCTTGACGCAACACATCGGCCAGCGTCCTCAGCTTTTTCATCGAGACCCCCTTTTTTTCAGGACAAGCAATCGCTTTTGGTCGGTATTGTCCCACGCCTCCCCCGCAAACGGAACCAGCCATCGAGAATGCCCCTAGACGACGAGTTGTGAGGGACAATCCTTCCACAACAAAAAAGTGCGTTTCAATCTGCGACAAATAGGATGTTCCCGTCGGCCTCGCAGCCTGAACTAGTATCTTGATATAGACATACCACCCACCGCCGTGCACGCAGCACGCGGAAAGAAAGGAAACCCACGATGTTTAGACCTCTTCGTAGAAAGAAGCGTGCTATCACCGATCAAGAGGCACGAGAGCTGCTCGTTAATTGCAAACGCGGCATTTTTGCCGTCAACGGAGACGACGGCTATCCTTACGCCATTCCCGTTAACTACTACTTTGACCCCGAGCACGACAAAATTTACTTTCATGGAGCCAAGGCGGGGCATAAGGTCGATGCACTCAAACGCAGCGACAAAGTCTGCTTTACCGTCTATGGCAACGATTGGTACAAAGACGACGACTGGGCACCCTATGTTCAAAGCACTGTGGTTTTTGGCCGTTGCCGCCTCGTGAACGATGACCCGGCGTTTGTCGAAGACAAAGTCCGACAGTTTGCCCTCAAGTACTATCCTTCTGCCGAAGAGGTCGAAGAGGAGATCAAGCAAAGTATCAGGGGCGTCCAGCTGTATGAAATTACGGTTGAACACCTTTGCGGCAAGCAAATTCAAGAAAAGTAGCAAACGTGGAAAACGCGCTCGCAACCCTCTGCGCCCTATGCGCCCACGCACGTTGACGACGCGGGCGCAAGCCGCAGTACCCGAATCGTGCGACCCCTATACCCCAAAAACGTAGCGGTCTAGGCGGTCGCACGCTTCCCTTATGCGCGAAAGCGGCAGCGCCAGATTCACGCGAATGTGGCAGGGGCCATGGAACGGACGTCCAGCCTGATACCCCACGCCCACGCGTGCCCCCTCGTCGAGCAACCACTGAATATCACGGCCATGCTCGCGGCACCACTCGGTGCAGTCCAGAAACACCATGTACGTGCCCTGCGGACGCGAATAGGACACGCCCTCAAAATGCTCGTCCACGTAATCGCAGAAGTACTCGATATTGTCGGCAAGCACCTGGTTGAGTTCGTCCACCCACTCGTAGCCCTGCGGTTGGTAGGCACCGATAAGCGCATGCATCGAAAGGACATTCATCTCGTTGTAATGGGTCTTGTTAGACACAGCGCACATGCGGTCGCGCAGCGTCTCGTTGTAGACAATGTGGTAGCTGCCGACCAGACCCGCCAGGTTAAACGTCTTGCTCGGCGCATAGAGGGCAACCGTGCGCATGCGGGCATCCTCGCTCACCGACTGCGTCGGGATGTGCTTGTGTCCCGGCAGAATGATATCGGACCAAATCTCGTCCGAGATCACCACGCAATCGTGCTTGCGATAAATGTCCATGGCGCGCTCGATCTCGTCGCGCTCCCATACGCGGCCGCAGGGATTGTGCGGCGAGCAGAACACTGCGGCATGGATGTGGTTTTGGGCGAGTTTGCGCTCCATGTCCTCAAAGTCCATGCGCCACACGCTCTGATCGTCGAGCTGAAGCGGGCTGTGGACAATGCGATAGCCCGCGGCCTCGATGGACTTGGTGAAGCCGATGTAGGTGGGGCTGTGGACCAACACCGCATCGCCCGGCTGGACATACGCGCGCAGTGTCGACACGACACCGCCCAGCACGCCGTTTTCGTAGCCGATATGCTCAGGCGCCAGGCCCTCGACGCCATTACGGCGGCTCTGCCATTCGATGATGCGGTCGAAGTACTCGGAACGCGGATTGAAGTAACCAAACATGGGGTGCTGGGCGCGCTGAATGATGTGCTCCTGGACTGTAGGCACCGTGGCGAAGTTCATGTCCGCCACCCACATGGGAATGCGGTCGAAGCCCTCGTCGGGTGCGTTCGGAGCCATACCGGGGATCTCACCCCAAGAGTCAACGGCGATGGAGTCCATGCCGTGGCGGTCGATGATTGAAGTGAAGTCGTATTTCATGCTGAGCCCCCGTGCAGAGCGGAATGATTCGGTAGGCGTTATTGTCCACCAGCGTAGGCGATTTTGGCATGGGGTTTGGCGCTTAATTTGACGGGTGCGGACGAATGGCTGGTTAGTCTCGCGCGTCGTTGATTGCGGTTACCGTCAACCTGGCCCCGTCAACCGTAAACGATATGTCGAGTCCGGCGTAAGCCAAGTGGTAAACGCGGTTTGGCTCGTGCTTGCTGCCCGCGCGGCGCGGATCTTGGCGAAGAACCTCGACCAGACCGGGGAGCTTTGCGAGCGGGACCATGTCTTGAAGCGCTTGCGGGAACTCAACATCGAGCTCTTGCCACGGAGCACCCTCAATCCAGCCGCCGGTCGCATCCGGGTGGCAGTCCGCAAACGGGATGTAGGGCTTAATGTCGTAGATGGGCGTGCCGTCACGCAGGTCGGCCCCCAGTACATGGATGATGGGGCCGTCGTCGGTGCGCTCAACGCGGCTGAGCTTGACGCAGGTAAGACCGATGGGATTGGGGCGAAACGGACTCCGCGTGGCAAACACGCCCACGCGTTCGGCTCCGCCCAGACGCGGCGGGCGCACAGTCTTCGACCACTTGACGTTGGTGCCGGACCTGTCCTGCGTCTTGGCATCGGCAGCTATATCCTTAGCCGTGCCGCCGGGCGTTCCGTTTTCGAAGCGCCACAGCAGCCATAGGTGAGAGAAGGAGTCCAGACCCTCAACTGCTGCGTTGGAGGCAAATTCCGGCTCAAAGACGATGCGTCCCTGCAGGTGGGGCGCCAAAAAGCTGTTGCGCGGAATGCCGAACTTCTGCGGCAGGTCGGTATGTATGTGTGCGATAGGTTCCATGCCGGTCATTGTACGGCATGGAGGTGTGGGGTGCAGCGCGCAATTCTTCGCCGCGGTCTCCCCTCGTGCAACCAACGGTTGCTTGGAAGGGCGCCTGCCGCCGCGTATGCTTAAGCCATCAACCAGCAGAAAGGAGTCGCTATGGCCTTTGCAGAAAAGCTCATTGCCATTCGCCGCGCCCATCACCTTACCCAAGAGCAGCTCGCCGCCAAGCTCTTCGTCACACGCCAAGCCGTCAGCCGTTGGGAACGCGGCGAAGTCACCCCGGGCATCGACATGATGAAGCTCATTGCCGCCGTAACCGGAGAACCGCTGTCCCACCTGCTCGAAATGCCCGAGCACTATTGCCAGAGCTGCGGCATGATACTCACACCCGACGACTGCGGCACCGATGCTGTGGGCGCCACAACCGACCATTACTGCAAGTGGTGCTACGACCACGGCAAGTACACCTACGACACCACCATGGAAGCGATGATCGAGGATTGTGCCCCGCGGCTGGCGCAAAACACCGGCATGTCGCTCGACGAAGCCGTCTCGCTCATGGGCGCCGTCCTGCCGCAACTGGAGCGCTGGCGCTCCGTGCAGGAAAACGAGGAGCGCTACGGCGCCGAGGCGCGGGCGCGCTATGGCGACGAGGCGATCGACGCAGCAAACGAAGCACTGCTGGACATGGACCCCGAGACATGGAACGACATGAAGGAACTTGAACGCGCTATTCTGGGTCAGCTCTCGATTGCCATGGGCGACGGCAATCCGGAAAGCAACGAGGCCCGCAAACTTGTCGCGATGCACCGTCGATGGATTGGCCTTAACTGGGGGCACAAGCCCCAAGACGAAGCATACCTGGGCCTCGCCCACGGCTATCTTGCTGACCAGCGCTTTATCGACTACTACGACAAGCCCTGCGGCACCGGAGCCACGGCGTTTCTGGTACAGGCCATCGAGTCGTCGACAGCTCATGCATAGACCGCGGCGGCTTTGGGTATTTCAATCAAAACCTCAACCGATTGGAGACCTATGGCTACTAATCATGAGCTCACGCTGTACGTTATGACCGGCTGCCCGTATTGCATGAAGGTCAGGCGCTTTTTGGCGGATAACAGCGTGACCGTTCCCGAGCGCAATATCTCGACCGATACCGAAGCCGAGCAGACGCTTATCGCCGTCGGCGGAAAACGCCAGGTTCCCTGTCTGTTCATCGACGGCAAACCGCTCTACGAATCGAGCGACATCATCGCATGGGTACAGGAGAACCTGCTCTAGCACGCACATTGCAACCGGTCCACCCCAACCCATACGGCACAAACATGTACACCAGCATCCAAAGTCGACACTTTTCGACATCTTTGGATGCTGGTGTACAGCTTTTTTGCATGAGCCCGGCACAGGTGATCCGTTTTTCTCCGCCCTGAGGGGTCAAACGAAAAGGCGTGGGTGGCTCGCTCTAGCCACCCACGCCCTAAATTGAACAAATGCGCTTAGCGATGTAGCCCACCGTCAGCGTGACCTGCCAACCATCAACTACCTATTGGAATTGGCCCTGCGACGAATCGCCTCGCCAAAGCCGAGCACCGCAGTGCCAACACCGGCGAGGGCGGCAGTCATCACGGCGCTGCTTTTATCACCGGTCGAAGGGAGTGACTTGGTGCTCTTGGTCTTCTTGGCACTCTCCGTCTTGGATTTATCAATCGGCTGAACGGGCTTCTTCGTCCACTTACCGTAGAGCGTCATCGAACCCATCAGCGAATCGCCGTCGTTCCACAGGACCGTGCAGCCCTCGTCGGTATACCAACCATCGAACGTCCAACCATCGACAGCCTTCTGCTCCTTGGCGGCATACGCAGAACCAACCTCAAGGCCCTTATCGGCATCGGGCAACTTTGCCTTCTCGGGGGCTTCGCCGACATACTGGTAATCGACGCTCACCAGGCCATGGGCAGCCTTGAATGCAACAGGGGCTTCTTTTGCCTCGTAAGTACCAGGTTGAGCAGCCTCTACATATTTGGCCTCGCCATGAGCGGACCAGCGAGAGTCCTTCCCGTCAACGTACCAGCCGTCGATCGTGTGATCGCAGTCATCAAGGATCCAGTCAGCGCCAACATTGCCAAACTCAGTGACGCCAGCACCGGTGCTGTAGATGTCATCGCCGGCGTTCGCGGCGTGGTTGTTGTAGATAACAACCGACGGATCGAGCTTCATAGTGCCCACGTTATAGACGCCGCCACCCATGTCGGCGCCAATGCCGTCCTTGTTGCAGGCGCCAGTGCCGTTATTGGTAATGGTCGCGGAGCCGATGATCAGGTTGCAGGCCTTTTGAGCAGTGTAGATACCGGAGCCCGCATTATTTTTAATGGTGACGTTTGCGCCAGTCTCAATCGAGCTTTTGTATGTGCCGTTGCCCTGGAAGAAAATGCCGCCGTTGTTCTGCACGGAAGTTCCCTTTGCACCGTTGCGCTCGACGTCAACCAGGCAAGATTTGTCAACGTTAAGCACGCGAGTCCAGATGCCACTGTACCCGTTGTCATTCGCATAGAGCTTCGAGCCGTTGCTCATGTCGATGCGCCAAGCGGAAATACCCCAGGTGCCGCTGTTATCGAACGTGACTTCGGAGCCGTTCTTGATGGTGTAGTACGTGCCGTTCGAGCCGTTGCCCTTGCTGTTAAGAACCTTGACCGTCGACGAATCGATAGTGACGAAGAATGATCCCGTGAAACCAGAATAGTTGCTGTCGGAGGTGTAGGTAGATCCATCCGTGATGTTCACGTTATAGCCAGAGCCGCCGTCCCACTCGAGGGCGCTGCCCTGCTTGTAGTTCCAGATCTTAAGGTTCGAGCCACTCGTAAGGTTCAGCTCGTTGTTGCCGCAGAAGTAGATAGCGTCCACGCCGCTGGCCGTGCCGTCGCCGTTCATGGCGAGTGTGGCGGAGTTGAGCGTGAGAGAAGCGCCCCTGCCCAAGCAAATGGACATCGACTTCCACTCGCCATAGGGCGTAGAGCCAACGCCCTCCATGCTTACGTTGACGTTATTGAACGTCAGCGCCTTACCCCAAAGGGCAATGCCCTTGTGGGTGAACTTCAGCGCGTGGCCATTGCCGTCGATGGTGAGGTCCTTGTGCAAATCAAGGCCCGAAGTCACGGCATCGGCAAGGAGCTTGATGGTCGTCGCGCCGTCAGTTTTCTCGGCGACAGCAAGCGCTTCATCAAAGGTCGCGTACGGGGTCCCATTAAACTCTGCGACAGAAGCATCGTTCCTTGCGCCCGCAGAAGCACTTGCGTCAACAGGAGCCGAGGAGGGAGTGGTCGCAGCAGATTCGGCAGAAGAGGCGACAGGCGTGCCAGATTCGTTCGCAGACGCGGCATCGACTTGGGGCTTGGCAACCGTGCTCACCGAAGACGCCTCAACGGCAGGCTCGGAAACAGAAGCAAAACCGCCATCCGCAAAAGCCTGAGGCGCAAGAAAGCAGAGGGATGTCATAAGCCCTGCTGTTACCGCAAGAACGGCATGGGAGCGTTTTTTCATGGAATGCCTTTCCTTTCGTATCGAGCCCGACAGAACGCCGGCACAACTATCTTACATCGCTATTCTTATGGCATAAGCAAAATACGCTTTAGGTTTATAGCTCAAGTGTTATCACATTGTAATTATTTTAAATAGTCATAGCATCATCACATTTTGGCAAGTTTCTTGCACAACTTTTGGTGCCAGTCCCAAGCCTCTGGGAGTTGGCACCAACAAGACGATTTGCTTCCTTCGTCCCCCTACAGATCAGTTATCCGTGGAAACGAGCGGTAGGCGCGAGCGGCTGCTCGCGGAAAACGCGGTCGACGGCGGCGCGGTATTCGTCGACCTTTTTAGTCTTGCGTACGAGTTTGTGAACGGTAGCAGGATCGGCGAAGGCGCATTTAGCGTAGAACCACCACTCCTTCATGCGAAAGACCGCGTTGCCGCCAATCTCTTCTGCATATGCCGCAAACAGCGTGTCGTGGAAGCGCTGCAGTTCGGCTGCCGTGGCAGCAGGGCCGCCCTTGACCATGCGAGCCAGCGCGGGGTTCGCAAGCAAGCCACGCCCCAGCATCACATGGCGTGTACCGGGATAGGCCTCCACCAGCGCGTCCATATCCTCAAGATCAAAAATATCGCCGTTGTATGCCACCGGAAACGGTGCCCGTTCCAACGTCTCGCCATAAAACTCTTTGCGCGGCGAGCCCGTATAGCGATCCTTCTGTACGCGCGGATGCACGATCAACTCTGCCAGCGGCATGCGACAGTACAGGTCGAGCACGCGCTCGTATTCGTCGTCGCTCTCCAGCCCCAGCCTGGTTTTTACCGACACCGGCAACGGCGATCGCTCGCACACATCAAGCAAGAATACCTCGAGCCCATCGAGGTTGCGCAAGAAGCCCGATCCTTTACCCTTGGCAACGACCGTACCCGAGGGGCAGCCAAGGTTGAGATTAACCTCGCGGTAGCCCATGTCGGCGAGCACGCGCGCCGCCCACACAAACTCATCCGCGTTCTTGGACATCAGCTGAGGCACCACGTTAAGCCCTTGGTTGTTAGCCGGATTGATTTCCTTAAACGCCTTGCCGCCAAAGCGGTTGCCCACCCGCGGCGGCGGCAAAAACGGCGTGTAATAGCAGTCGAGCGCACCGAAGCACTCCGCATGCACGCGACGGAACACATGCCCGGTAATCCCCTCCATGGGGGCCAACGATAGAATCATCAACATCTACTCTCAAATCAATGCGGCAAAGGAACCGCCCCTTTGTCACATGCATTATGCCTTGTCCCCGAGGCGGCCCACAAGGCGGAGGCGGTTGCTTGACACCAACCAGCCCTCCGACCGTCCCTGTGCAACGAAGGTGAATGGCGCCCGCAAACAGCAAGCAGGGCCGCCCCACAGCAGCTCCCTCACTCGCCACTTTTTCCTTGTCCAAAAGAGGACGTTCGCGATCAATCGATCACCAACAGCACGCTGCTGACCGCCATGTCTGAACAACAGACACCCTCCACTCACATACTCAAGAGCGTATGCGCATCGCCCTCGAAAAACGATGAGAGTCGAGGCCCCATGCAGCTGCTCACCGAGCAAGAAAAGAAACGCATCCAGCGGTACTGCACGTACCCCAAGATCGCAGCGACCGCACTCGTCATGTCGTTCGTAGCATGCCTGTTGATGTTGCCGCTCCAAATAATCAACGATATCGCGTTCCATCAAAAGGAATTCCAACCCGCGGGCATATATACCGCCATTGCACTCACCGCAATCGAACTCGTCATCTTTTGCTATTGCGCTCTTGCGCCGCGCTTTGGAATGCAGGGCAAACAGTGGAAGGAGCTACAGAGCAGACTTGCGGTAGCCCAAACCAACAAAGACCGCTCCGCGGAGGTCGCCGGCGTGCTCGCCGCGCAAGATGCCTTGGAACCCGTGTGCAAACGCGTCGCGGCAGACGACCCATACGAGTCGTATCACGACTACGGCTACCGCATTATCGGCTATCTGCGTGATAATGACCTCGGCGCTCAAGCAGCCTATGTCTACCTTTCTTTCGATGCAGATGGCATGCTCACGGACGTCGATTACACCAGTCAGATCGACCCCGAGGCAAGCCTTGCAGACAACCTTGCCTGCACCGAGCAGGATATCGCGACACTATGCGCCCCCCGCTCAACGGGTTAGGCATTTCCGTTGCCACACCGGGCCTCCTCACGCCATGCAGCCTGTCGGATGAATTTAAACAGGCATTTTTAGCCGGATCCCTATCCCTATATGAAGAAATCAGCATCAAGACGGAGGACGAATCTATCAAGTCGTACTACACCTTTGACGCCGAGCCCAAAGAAGAGTTCGACAAGTACACCCATCCGGAAATTAGCCTCATGCTCTCCGCAAAGGAGGACTAGCAACTTACGCTCTAATTGACGCTCGCAAACGCCGTCTATATCTCAAGGTCTAATACTTTTCCCGAGAAGTGAACGGCTATATTTGGACCTCCGAAGCATCGACATTTTTAGACGCCAAACCCGCAGGATTTAGCTGGCAAAACCGCAGGAAACCGCCTTCAATAAGTGTCGATGCTTCGGGGGTCCATTTTGACTCGTTCACTTCTCGGGAAAAGTATTAGACCTCGATTTACATGTCACTCAATGTGACAAAGGGACAGTCCCTTTGTCACATTATTCGGAGCGCAGGGCTTCCACGGGGTCTTTTTTGGATGCGCTGCGGGCCGGCAGCAGGCCGGCAACGACCGTCAGCAGCACCGAAATTGCAATGAGCGCCAGCGCATCCTGCACGGGCAAGCTCATCAGATTGGGTACCTGTTTGGCAGCAAGCGCCCAGGCATTAACCGGAAAACTCACGAGTACCACAACGACAATGGCAAAGACACCGGCAATGAGGCCCTCGATAAAGGTCTCGGCGTTGAACACGTTTGCCACGTTGCGCTTCGACGCGCCGATCGCGCGCAGGATGCCAATCTCCTTTTTGCGCTCCAGCACGCTGATGTAGGTGATGATGCCGATCATGATGGAGCTCACGACCAGGCTGATGCTCACGAACGCGATGAGCACCAAGCTGATGGTATTCACGATATCAGTCACCGAGCCCATGATGATGCCCATGTAGTCGGTGTACGAGATTGCCTGCTCGTCGTGGCCGGCGGCTTTGACCTGCTTGTTGTACGCATCGATATGGTCGAGTACGCGCTCCTTGGCCTCAAAGTCACGCGGGAAAATCTTGACCGAGATGGGATCCGCTTCATCCGCGTAGCCCAACGTGGTCAGATTGTTGTCGTAGGTGAGCTTCGACGCCTTGGCATAGCTCATCATGAGCGAGCTCAGGTCCTCGGCGTCCATGTTGAAGTGGATGGCACGAGCAAAGGCGCTCGCATCCACGCGCATGGCGCTCGCCAGGTTGGCAAAACTCGAAGACATCTGCGTCACCATCTGGTCCATGAGCCCTGCCGCACCGGCCTTGAGCTGGGTCGACACGGTCGTTGCCACCTGCTCGCTGATCGCCTTCATCACCTGATCCATAGCCTGCTGCAGATACGGAGCCAACTGATTTTGGACATAGTCGGTCATCGCCCGTTGCAGGCGCTCGGCCAGGGCATCGCCGCCGAGCGCCTTGAGCTGCGCCAGGCACTGCTGCGCCACAACATCGTTCTCGAGATACGCCGAGAATGCGGCAGCAAGCTTTGACGCGTCTTTGAGATCTTCGGGTGACAGCGCCCTAAACTGATCAGACTGCAAAAAGCCCTCAAATAGTTGGTTGGCAAGCGTTCCCACCTGTTGCATTTGCTCGGGCGTGAGCTCCAGACCGTCAAAGATGCCCGAAAGATCGGGGGTCGGCGCTTTGGCCATGATGTCGCTTAAGTCGATGTCTTTGCCAACGCCCGAAAGGTCAATATCCAGGCCCGACAAATCGATGCCCGAAAAATCCATGCCACCGGCAGCACCCGAGAGTGCAGACGCATCGAACGAGAACGCGCTCTTGAGCGCCGCCTCGTCCACACTGAACATACTGCCCAGATCCACGCCTTGCTTGGCCTCGCCTTGCAGTTCGTCGAAAGTTTTGCCCGTAAAGACATCCGTCTCGGGGTGGGCAAGTTGCTCTTGCACGATCTGCGAATCGGCGGCGCGCTCCATAAGCTGGCGAGTCAACGCATGCGTATAGGCTATGCCCGGAGACAACGCGCTCGCATTGGCCGTCTCGTTAGGTCGCACCACGCCCACAATGTGCACGTCAATACCGTCGGCAACCTTGGCCGTCATAAAGTCGGCGTCGCCGGACATGTCAGTCCACATGCCGGTCTCTTCGTTTTTGCGATAAGCATCGGCCGGCGACAACACCTTAAACGTCGTGGACAGCGCATCGTCGTAAGTAAAGTCGGCGCCGCTCTCAGGCGTCTCAATCTTACCGTCGGCGGCCATGGCACTGTTCACCAGGTCGTTGAGCTCATCGATATCCAGCGCACCGATGCTGTAAAGCGTATAGTCGCCCACCGTTCCACGGCTCGAAAGCACCATTACGGCTTCGTGAGCAGACGTAGGCCAATGGCCGGCGACGACATCGTACTGGCTGTCGAGCAGACTCTGATCGTCGATCATCTCGTTAAAGACCGAGGTCCCCATGGAGTCCATGCTCACCGTTGCCGCCGAGCTCGCACCACCGCTCATGGCCTCGGTCATAGCGTTGGGCACCAGCCGGACAGGCTTCTCATCGCCCTTGCCGGCACGATAGATAACCGGCGTCACGCCGTAACCGTACTGGATGGCGTTGACCTCTTTGTCGATACCGTCGCCGCCGGCATCGAGCCATGCCTTAAAGCTCGTCATGTCGTTGGACTTAACACTTGCAAACATATCCTTTACGGCCGTGACCACGGGGATCTTTTTGGTTCCCTGAGCCTTGCCGTCGGTGCCGTCGTCGGACGAACCCTCGTTCTTGGACGTATCGTCATCCGTGGCCCCCTGTTCGCCCATCATGGACGACAGGTCGTAATCCTGCTTGGAAATGGTAAGCGGGTAGCTCGAAAGCGTATCCTCCTCGACCTTTTTGATGTAGCCGTTTACGCCATTGGACAGCGCCAAAATCGCCGCGATGCCAATAATGCCAATCGAGCCCGCAAAGGCCGTCATGGCCGTACGGCCCTTCTTGGTCATAAGGTTTCGGGCAGAAAGCCCCAGCGCCGTCACAAAGCTCATCGATGTTTTGCGCGTAGGCTTGGCCTCGCGGCGCGTGGCGTCAGCGACATCGAAAGGATCAGAATCGTCGGTAATCTTGCCGTCCGCCAGGTTGACGATGCGCGTGGCGTACTCGTACGCCAGATCGGGATTATGCGTGACCATGATAACCAGACGGTCGCGCGCGACGTCCTTGAGCAAGTCCATGACCTGCACGGACGTTGTGGAATCCAAGGCGCCAGTCGGCTCGTCTGCCAGCACAATCTCGGGATCATTAATCAGGGCGCGGGCGATGGCCACGCGCTGCATCTGCCCACCCGAAAGCTGACTCGGGCGCTTGTTCACGTGCTCGCCCAGACCAACGGCCTCGAGCGCCTTGCGCGCACGCTGGCGGCGCTCGGCGTGCCCCACGCCCGTGAGCGCAAGCGCCAGCTCCACGTTTTCCAAAATGGTCTGATGCGGAATGAGGTTATAGCTTTGGAACACAAAGCCGATGCGGTTGTTGCGATAGGCATCCCAATCGCGATCGTGAAAGTCCTTGGTCGAAATACCGTCGATCAGCAGGTCACCCGAGTCAAAGTGGTCGAGTCCGCCGATAACGTTGAGCATCGTGGTCTTACCCGAACCCGAGGGCCCCAGAATGGCCACAAACTCGTTATCCCGAAAAGACAGGCTCACGCTGTCGAGCGCCACCTGCGTAAACGACTGCGTAACGTACCTTTTGCAAATTCCTTTGAGCTCCAGCATGGACGGCAACCTCTCCTGCGCAGGCACCTTGCCCGCTCTCCCCCGCCGTTCGTATTCGACGCGTTTGTCCTACTCTATCCCCATTTTTTACCGGCGCCAGTGAGGAATGTAACAAACCGCACCAAAAAACGAACGGGACGGCACGCCGCGTGGCGCGCCATCCCGCGCATACCGTCGATAATGTGACAAAGGAACTGTCACTTTGTCACATTAGTCAATTGTGAGTGCATCCCCTGGAGCGATATCCGAAACCTCGCTGCCCAGTGCCAGCACGCCGTGCCAGCCCTTCTGTAAGCCACCTTTCTCGAGGATAAGATCCGAGCTGTCGATCGTACTGACGGCGGGCAGTGGTTTGCCAAGAATCGCGTTGGAAACATCCACCACTTCAAGAGTCCCGTGGCGGCGCGGTTGATGAGAACCTTTGCCGAATAGCGCAAGCCGCCGTGATAATCAAAAAGATGTCCACACGGATTGATATGCTCGCCGATAAAGAGCAGCCATGCCGCAATCTTCTCCGCGGCAACAATACGGAAGGCGACCATGAACGATTGCGGCCAAACAGGCACGCCTAAGGACAGCGCCAGTGTTTTTAGTGCTCGATGCGTACGAATACCACGGAAAGACACAAATTACGCTGCTGCATCTTTTGGACGACGAATGCTGGCGTTACTTTATCGATGCGGTGCCAGCAGCACCCGAACTTGAAATTGATGCCATACGCATCAATTTCAGTGCCGTATGCGAACAGCAGCCCATCAGCGATTTAGCATCCGAAGAATGGCTCGATTGTTGCTCAGGCCCCATCGGCGTAAACCCCCAAGGAGAACTGTATTCACCCGAGCCTAAGCCTGCGGAGGCACTTTGACCCGTCTTTGTGGGTGAGCTTGAAAAGCGGTAAGCGCTCTGACCTGCCGTACAGCGAAATGGAAATTCCGCGGTCTCCATCACCTGATACGATACAAAACAGCAGACAATCCGAAAGGAGCAAACGATGGACCTTAATCCCAACAACGCATATGGAGTCGAAAAGGAAGACGTCGCGCGCATGGCAGAACTTGCCGGCATGGAGTTTGTCGACCATGGCGAGGACAAATACAACGAGGGTTTTCCTTCCGAAGATCTTATCTATGGGCCCGAGCAGGAAAAAGACCTCCTCGCCGAGATGGCAAACGTTGCATTCTCCACGCCTGGCGATGATTATGCCCAGTATATCTGCGAAAACAGAGAGCGCGTCTACCGTGCGGCCCGTATGTCTTCAGCAGTTAGGGAAATGCTCGTCTTGGGCTACAGGCTGGGAGTTTCGTCCGGCAGCGGAGCCTGTATGAACGATTTAGGCGCCCTCTACTATATGGGAGACCTTGTTGAGCAGGACTACGCCAAGGCCGCGGAACTCTACGAAATGGCGGCCGACGCAGGTTGCTTCCAGAGCATCATCAACCTCGGCTATATCTACGAGTACGGAAGGACTGGCAAGCCCGACCATGCCAAAGCCTATCAGTGGTATTCGCTTGCCGCAGCGCTTGCGCCCTCCAGCGAGGCGGTGTACAAACTCGGCGACATGTTCAGCCGCGGTCGCGCCGTGCCGCAAGATAGGTCAAAAGCATACCGCCTGTACGAACGCAGTCTTGAGCTTGCCCGCGACGATGCAGAGTTCGCCCAGCCCGCCATTCGCATAGCCTCTATGCTCATTGACCCCGACGCCCCCTCTTGTGGCATCGACCGTAATCCCCTGCGCGCGTTGGCGCTCTATCAACGCGCCGAAATCGGTCTGCGCATCGACATCGCCAATGGCATGACATATTACGCCAAGCGTCTCCGCGAGGCCATCGAAGGTCAGGAGAAGGCTCGTGAGCTCGTCGAGATGGACAATTTTGTGATTGACCGCTAAGTGCCACTTTCGCGCGTCTTATCAACATCAATGATCTGATCCTGCCATGGAGTCCCTCCATGGCAGGATCAGATGTTTACCTTGGCGCCGTCGATGGTCTTGAGCAGGAAATCGCCGTAATTGCTGCCGTCCTCAATCATCGGCATATCTTTATTGGCGACAAGAAACACCTTTTCCCACAGTGCGCTATCGCTCGAAAGGATATCGTTCTCCTTTTGCATGAGCTTCGCATACAGCTCGGCGGCCTCGTCGGCATTGGTCGGCTCCTGCGCGATGAGCTCCGCGATCTTAGGATCGGAGCTCGTAGATTCGCTCGCGTTGCCACCGGGCGCCGAACATGCCGCAAGACACAAGACCAGCACCGGCACCATAAACAAGGCCGCAATCTTAGAAAGCTTCATGGTCATTCCTCCGTTTTGTCGAAGCTTGTTTACTTTTTATCGGCGGTCAGAGGGAGTTTTGCTGCCGACACATCCAGGCCATAGCGATAGCTGATGGCATCGACGGGACAGGCCCCGATGCACTTTCCGCACCGGATACATTCGGCATGATTGGACGCGCGGACCACATCGACGTCCATCTGACAAACCTTTGAACACTTGCCGCACGAGACACATTTGCATGCGTCAACCCGAATCCCCAGTAGGGACACCTTATTCCGCACACAAAAGCAAGGGGCCCCTGCGCACAGAACCAACGCCATGCCGTGCGCGCGGTGCTGCCCGGTATGAGGGCCCGCCGCTCCGGCCACGTGTTCAACGTGAGCAGCTTGGGCGCTTACAACGTCGGACCGCTCTCGGGCGTGTACTGTGCCACCAAGCGCGCGGTAAAGGCGATCTCCGAGACGCTCGCCCAGGAGCTCGTGGTGGGTACGCCGGTCTACTTTGCAGGGGCAAACGGCGCGTTGCTCGCGCTGCTCGACCGCGCGTTTTACGCCGCGAGCGTGCACGGAAGACGGTTCGCCGGCAAGCCGGCATGCGCGGTGACGACGCTTTGGCGGGCGGGGTCCACCTCAACACTGGATGAACTGAACCGCTGCTTTACATTCAGTGGCATGCCAGTGGCCTCGTCGACCTACTGGAACATGATGTTTAACAGCGGCGACGACCCCTTTGGCGAGGACATGCTGCGCCAGCTCGGGGAAAACATGGCCCATCTGGTGAGGACGACAAGGGTCTAATGCCCCGATAATCCCATCTACATTTGATTAACTTAGCGGACGCCTACTCGACAGCGGGTGTCCGTTGCATATGGGCGCCAACTTGTGGCGCCGCAAGGTCGGTCATTCTGGCTTCGTCGCTTGTGCCTTCAATCTCTCCTCAGCGCTCAGCATCGCAGGATGATACGGACACTTTTCGCCCATGCACACTGTATTGACCGCATAGCTATCGCAGGTTGGCGTCTTCTCCCATGCTTTAAGCTGTGGTCCGCCGAGCGCGTTAAAAAACGAAACGGCCTCACGAATCGCCACGCGCGCATCTCGCTTGCAGCACCGTGGGCTTCCCGAGCGCGCGATGGCGGCAAGCAGCTCCGAAACCATAAGCTGCCCCTCCTGCCAGCCTTCACTGCGCAGCGGCGCATTGCCGCGCACGATTGCATATGCCATGCCCGCAGACGCGGCTGCCCCGCACACGCCCCAGCGGGCACACGTCGCCCCCGGCACACAATCCGAACGAGACATCAAATCGGCAAGATCGTCTTTGAGCATCGCATCTCGCTCCCCAGATGCTTCGGCGTTGCGCCAGCACGCAAGCAGCACCGCGCCCACAATAAAATGGTGGATGGGGCCAAAAGCCACGCAGCGCTCATCTGCCATAACCTCTTCCAAAAGAGCCGTGGGCGTCACCGACACACTGGCCATGAGCATCTCAACAATCCAGCCTGTTTGTTCGTCTTTTGCCATGCGGCATCCTCCTCTAAAACAAATTGTGCGCACACTCCATTATGGCCTTCTTCTGCCCGGCGCGCTCAATGCGAAACAACCTGCTTCGCTCGTGCCGCCAACAAGCCCTGCTAGTTCTCGTCGCAAATCAGCCCTGCTCAGGAGCAACACCAGAGGCGATGGCAGGCACGATGGACAGTGGCAACACCACGACGGCAGCCCTTTTCGAAAAAGAAGGCCCCGCGCAATCGCGCGAGGCCTCCCCATTCATGGAACTATGATCAAAGCAGCCCAAAAAGCTTACTCCCACTCAACGGTGCCGACGGGCTTGGGCGTGAGGTCGTAGCACACACGGCAGATGCCGGGAACCTCGGCTGTGACGCGAGCGGTAATACGCTTGAGCAGTGCCCAGTCGAGCTCAGGCACCTCGGCGGTCATCACGTCGACGGTGTTGATGCAGCGGATGATGCAGGGCCAGTCGTAGGCGCGCTTGCCCTCGCGCACGCCGGTGGCACGGAAGTTGGGCACCACGGCGAAGTACTGCCAGATGGTCAGGCCTGCCTTGTCGATCTCCTCGCGCACGATGGCGTCGGCTTCGCGCAGCGCCTCAAGACGGTCGCGGGTGATGGCACCAAGGCAGCGGACGCCCAGGCCGGGACCGGGGAACGGCTGACGCTCGACCATGTTCTCGGGCAGACCGAGCTCGCGGCCCACGACGCGGACCTCGTCCTTGTACAGCAGCTTGACGGGCTCGCAAAGCTCAAACTGCAGGTCCTCGGGCAGGCCACCCACGTTGTGGTGGGCCTTCACGCCATCCTGGGACTCCAGGATGTCGGGGTAGATGGTGCCCTGGGCGAGGAAGCTGACCTCGTCGCCAACCTTGCGGGCCTCCTCCTCGAACACGCGAATGAACTCGGCGCCGATGATTTTGCGCTTGGCCTCGGGCTCCTCGACGTCCACGAGCTTATCCAAGAAGCGATCGGTCGCGTCCACATAGACCAGGTTGGCGTCCATCTGGTTCTTGAAGACGTCGACGACTTGCTCGCTCTCGCCCTTACGCATCAGGCCGTGGTTCACGTGCACGCAGATAAGCTGCTTGCCGATGGCCTTGATGAGCAGGGCCGCGACAACCGAACTGTCGACACCACCGGAAAGGGCCAGCAGGACCTTCTTGTCGCCGATCTGCTCGCGGATTGCAGCGACCTGCTCATCGATGAACACCTGGGCAAGTTCGGAAGTGGTGATACGCACCATGTCGTCGGGACGCTTGTTGGAATCCATGCAAAGCTCCTTTTCGGTTCGATGGGAATGCGTCACACGTATGCAAACGCACCGTCATATGACCTCATTATATGCAGAACAAGATGTGTTTCCCATCGCTGCGACAAAGCTTTTTGCAGGGGTGGCAATTTTTCCTACTGTCGAGCTCAGCTAGGCTTCGGTAGCCACCTTGGCAGCATCGCCAATAGACTCTTCCTTTATACGTTCTGCGTAATCGTATGCCATACCCGCAAATTCCAGTCCCGAGTAACAGGAGTACAATTGCTGCTATTGTTGCCAGCTGTTGGGAGATGGAAGATGGACTGCGATGGCTACCCATGCGTTCCCATGCCGTTGATGTGCACCGCCTTTGTGCCGGGGCAGATTGACGCTGCGGTTGCAGGCATTTCCGACCCCGATTCGCGCGCCATTGCCACGGCAGAAGCGCTGTACTTTCGCGGACAGGCCACCCTCGCTGCCAAGACGGCGCGCCCTTATCTTGACGCCACCGACCCCGCACTGCGCTATTCCGCATGCTTTATCTGCGGATACGCCAGTCTGTCGCTCAACCGTATCGCCGATGCCCGCCGGTGCCTTACTGGCATCCTCGATACGCCGGCCGACGAGGAATCGCCTGCCGTCCACGCCATGCACATCCTGTTCACCTCGGCCGCGAGCGTCCTGCTGCACTTGCCTTCCCCGTATTCCGCCGAAGAGTTTTATCCGCTTGCGGCGCATTTGCCCGAAGGCCTGCGCCTGTTCGCCAGCTACGTGATGGCGCACGCCTTGTATCTGCGCGGCGAATACGGCCGCAGCCTGGGCATGGTGGAAAATGCCCTGATCATGAAACAGGGAAGCTATCCCATCTCGGAACTGTTCCTGCACCTGGCGGCTTCCATGGCATGCATGAGCCTCAAGGACATCGACGCCGCAAAGGCACATTTCGGAGCCGCTTGGGACATTGCGCGCCCCGACGGCCTTATCGAGCTCATTGGCGAGCACCACGGCCTTTTACAGGGGCTCATCGAGGCGTGCCTAAAAGCGCAATACCCTGACGATTTCGCACGCATCATCGAGATTACGTATCGATTTAGCTACGGCTGGCGGCGCATCCACAACCCCGATTCGGGCGAGGACGTGGCCGACGATTTAACGACCACGGAGTTCACCATGGCCATGCTCGCCTGCCGCGGATGGACCAACGCCGAAATCGCACGCCACATGGAAGTATCGCCGGGCACTGTTAAAAACCGCCTATCAGGAGTGTATGCCAAGCTTGGTATCGGAACTCGCGCCGAGCTGGTCGCGCATATGTTGCGTTAGCGACCGGGCTGCCAAGCGCATCGAACGCGTTCCGGAACCCGGCGCTTCGCTCGATCAATTTGGACATTTTGACCCTTGAACGGCACTACCGCCACGGGGCACCTTCTCGCAAAATAGGATTATTTCCTCCGTTATTTGCGGGATGGGAGCCCAAAATGCTTGATCGTCGTTCGCTACTTATCGCCGGAGCATCCTCGCTGGCAGGCATCATGCTGCCTCGCGTGCCGAGCAGCGCAAACGCCTTCATACTGCCATTCGCCCCCACCGAGGCCTATGCCGACGAAGAAGACCCCTTCAAGGTGCTCGTTCTCTCGCGCACCATGTTTGGTGTGGTCGTGGTCGACGTCGCCAACAAGAATATGCCCATCAAGGGAGCCCAGGTCACGCTCGCGTCGCGTTATGCCGCGGGCAAGCAGCTCTCCGCCACTACCGACGACGAGGGCACGGCCATCTTTGAGGTCGCGCCGCTTTCGGAAGGCTACGTGGACGAGGCAACGCTTCTCGACGCGTACGACTTTAACGGTGGCATCTCCATCAGCATGGCGGGCTACCGTGATGTCGAGATCCCCCTCACGCGCATCCAGGGCGGCACCGCCATTACCGCGCCCACACGTCCGCTTTCCGACGGTGAGCCGTACTTTCGCCAGCTTACGTTCGACGAGTGGGACATCCAGTACGCCGACGCCACGTTCATGGCACTGCCGAAGGACGACGCCGGAAACGACCAACCCGACACGCACGCCTTTACCGTGCAGGCACATCTGCCACAGGGTGGACAGGCAACGCTGTGCATCAACAAGGTAATGCCCGCCACGAGCAGCTCATCCGAAACCGTCACGCAAATTGGCCAAGTCAAGGCCAGTGCATCGGGTTCGGATAATCTGGCAACGTTCACACTCGAAGACACGTTCCTCGATGCAGCTTCGGGCCTTCTGGAGGAAGGATGCAAGCTGCGCTTTGTCCTCGACTATCAGGGCAAGACCTATACACTCTCCTCCCCCATGGCCGTTGTCACCGCGCCGGCCGCAAAGGCAGAATCGGGCTCGACCACTATCGTCCCCACCACCATGGACCAAGAGATTACTCCGTTTGATTTCCCGGCGGCGTTTCCCGGCATCGGCGGCAATAAGTTCACGTGCTGGATGCCCTCGTTCCCCATTTTGTTCGATTTCTCTTTTGCCGGATACGTGCTGTTTGGCGGAGGATACAAACCGGTCGGCTACATGAACGATTCGGGCAATCCGGATCCGGAATACTGGAAGAAGTCACCGCGCGAGTCGGGCGCCAAGCAGGCAAACCGCTACCTCGACGAGATGGAGGGGAAGTGGAATCAGTACAAAAGTATGAGTGCCGGTTCGGGCACCGATCCAAGGAACACTAAGCTGCTTCGTCACCACTGCACGCCGCGTTTTACGATGAATATCGCCACACAGCTGTACGGATCGCTCGCCTACGACTGGGTGGGCAAAACCTGGGGTGACAACAACGACCCCGCATTTGGCAATATTAAGGCCCTCTTCCAGGTAAGAACCGACCTCAATTGGACCGAGCAGTTTACCCTAGGACCGGTGCCGTTTTTCCTAAACGTCAACCCCTGGGTGCTGGCGAAGCTGGCGCTCGCCGTGGGTGCCCACACGCACGGCAGCGGCGCGGCGTTTTTTAAAAACATTTCGCTCGACTATTCAAACACCTCGGGCTCGTTCACCATCCAGATCGGGCTTGCCGTCACCTTTGGCGCCGGCGTTGCAGGCGTCGCTTCGTCTGCCGTGCGCGGCGCCGCATCCCTCACGCTGTTCATTGGGTACGAGAAGGCAGATGGACACCAGCTTCCGCGACTGCGCGTAGGTGCAGACGTCGATGTCGATGTGATACTCCAGTTCGTAATGTTCAAGTGGACCACCAAGGCTTGGTCGGGGTCGTGGCCCACACTCCTCGATTCGTGGAATATGTCGGTGAACAATGGCAACCAGTATGTGCTCCAGCGCTCTGAGCTCGCATTGGGTGGAGATACGCCTTACACGTTGGATGCCCGCTTCGGCACGGCCGGCAACGCCGAGGCAGGCGGCGTGCCGCAATTTATCGCATCGGCCACCATCGTCACCAACGCCGAGCTGCTCGCACGCGCCGAGGTTAAGGCCACCGCCGTAAACGTCGCGCCTGTCGTGCGCGATTGGGATCAAGCGGTCACGCGCATTGAGCTCGAGGCGGATGCAGAAAGCGACGACACGGGACAGATCGAGCATTTCGTCCATACACTGATAGAAAACGCCGCGCCGATGTATAAGTACACCTATATCGGGCAGGCGAAGGACGCCGTTGCGGACCCCAACGCCAATTCTGCTGGCGTATCGGAGGACGAGCGTGGCGGCATAAAACCCTCGAGCGACAACGTGCTGTTTACTGGCGTGCTCAGCGAAGCTCACATGAAGCTGGCAATGATTGCCGGCGTAGAATGTCTGTTCCGTATCGCCTCGGTGCGCTACGGCGACAATGGCCGCTCGCGCCTGGTGGTGCACACAAAGGCAAACGGCACGTGGTCCGCTCCCACTCCCGTGGACTTTCCCCTTGGGTTTGGCGAGGGCGACGTGGAGCGCGACGGCATATTCGATTACGACTTCGACGTGGTGGAATATACGGACGGAAGAGGAAACCAGGACGCCTACGTGCTGCTGATCTCGGGCGAGCGCCCCGCCGGTGACAACACCCTTTTCGATACGGCAAGCACAGCCGGCATACTGTCCGTCGTGCGCCTGCGCATAAGTAATAGCAAAGTTCGCGTGGTGTCGTATACGTCGTGGCGCAGCATCTCGCGCGGCCGCCTTCAGGAGGATGGCTACCATTGTCTGCAGTGCCCGCGTATCACGGTGGGCAAGACGCTCGTCGACGGGCGCCTGTCGGGTGCCTACCTCCACCGCCGCGGAACCACCGCAGAAGAGGCGCTCGGCAGCGAGGCCGAGGTTGCGCTGGAATGCTTTACCTTGTGGTCGGATGATTTGGGCGACAGTCTCACGTTCCGTCAGGTCCTCCGCTTTCCGCAAGCACCGTCGAGTATCGAGCTGGGCAAGCCCGAGAATATCAACGGCAAAATGGTGGTGTCCGTTGCGTACGAGACCGCAGACGGTTGCGGCTGCGCATCGTACGCCGTGATCGGCCAGTCCATTGCGTGCTGGGACGTTATGTCACCAGACGCCACGGTACCTCATGCGGTGCCATGGCCACAACATTCGGGCTTTTTGGCAACCGTCAACGAGCAACTGCAGCATATTACTTGGACGCGAGGCGCATCGGCATTTGCAACGCAGCCCGTGGGTGCCGCAGGCTGTGGCCCGGCATCGTTTAGCGTAAGCAACAACGGCAGGTGCGTGCTCTATGTAGAGAACACCGATGGCAAGGTGGGACAAACCTACGACGAAGAAGGCAACCCGGTAGCAGTGATGGGCAAGCACTTCCGCATCTTCGCCAGCACCTTGGCAGGCGATCTGTTCACGGAGCCGTTCGTGATGTGCGAGCTGGACCACCCCGTCGATCAGATAACGACATTTTTGACGTCGGGAGGCATGCTCTCCGCACTCGCCACGCACATTGTGAGCGCGGAGAAGAGCGAGGCAGAGCTGCACGGCATCGAAGTGCCCTTGGTGGCGTGTGCCACTCCGACGGGCGCAGTCGCTACCTCGGGCGCAGTGGTACCCGGAGCAGCAGGCGAATCCTTCATGGTCACGGTGCGAAACGACGGCAACACCTTGCTGACCGCCGGCACGATCGATCTGTACCGAGAGGGCTCCAGCCAGCCGTTCTCCAGCGCATCCATCGGATTCGGACTGAACGCACGCATGGTTTCGATCTACGATCCAGAGCTTGCCGAGGATGCTTCGGCCCAAGACATGGCACACGTGAAGTACGCGCTCGAGACGCTGGGCGCACGTTTTGCAACGCACCCGCTGGTAGCCGACAACGGCAACGCCGTGCTGGCACCGGGTTGCACGGCACAGTTCCGCATGAGCTTCGCCATCCCCGAGAGCTGGAGCGACGATGTGGGCAAACGCGTAACGCTGTATGCGAAGGCGCATAACCTGGTGGCGCTCGATCCCGTAACGCTCGAGGAAATTCGGCCGGGTGCAAACTCGGCGCTGGGTGCCGTACTGCACGAGCTTCATGTGCCCGACGCGGCATGCGAACGCTCAGAAGTTCAGGTCGGCGTATGCGACAGCGCGGATACGACGGGGCTTCACGATGCACCGATGACGGTGGACGACGGTGGCGGCTCGAGTGGCGGCGGTACTGACAAGGGCGGCGGCTCCGGCGGAAGCAGCTCCAGCAGCGGCAAGGACCACAACAATAGCAAGCGCCCCGGAAAAGCGGGCGCGCTTGCGGGCACGGGCGATACATGCGCTCCCCTTACGGCAGCCGCTGCAGCACTCGCCGCGGCAGGCGCCGGCCTCGTCGCCTACAGCGCCCGCCGCACGGCGCTCGAAGCCGATACCGCCAATGAGGTCAATTCGGATAGGCCCCGCTAGCTCCTAGTTACTTTTGTGAGAGACGCCGACTCGGCTCATTCGTCATCGCTATGCGGACATTACAACTTCGGTTCGCTATTCAAACTTGCTCGCACAATACCGACTCGGTTTTGTGCGAGTAAACGAAACCTTATCGAACTCCGAACGATTGTTCGATGGATTTCGTGTTGGTTGGAATCGCCCAAGGGCTGGGCTATGCTACCTTGACTATCTATATGACTAAAACGCAGCAAAGGAGCATCGAGAGAGCGAGCATGGCAAAAAACACCGCAAACTATGGTAACGACAGTATTCGTCAGCTCAAGGACGAGGAGCGCGTACGCCTGCGCCCCGCCGTCATCTTTGGCTCGGACGGGCTCGACGGCTGCGCGCATGCCGCCTTCGAGATCCTGTCCAACGCCGTTGACGAGGCGCGCCAGGGCTACGGCAAGCTCATCACCCTTACCACCTTTCGCGATGGCTCCATTCAGGTAGAGGACAACGGCCGCGGCTGCCCGCTTGACTGGAACCCCTCCGAGAAGCGCTTTAACTGGGAACTCGTCTTTTGCGAGCTTTACGCCGGCGGTAAGTACAACAACAACCAGGGCGGCGACTACGACTTCTCGCTCGGCACCAACGGCCTGGGCTCGTGCGCAACCCAGTACGCCTCCGAATACATGGACGTCACGGTTTGGCGCGACGGTAACAAGTACTCCCTGCACTTTAAGAAGGGCAAGGTCGTCGGCGCCAAAAAGAAAGCACTCGAGGTTGAGCCCAGCGACGAGAACCGCACCGGCACCACCATCAAGTGGCGCCCCGATCTTGAGGTCTTTACCTCCATCAGCATCCCCCACGATTGGTATCGCGAGACCATGCGCCGCCAGGCCGTGGTCAACGCCAACGTGACCTTCCGGCTGCGCATCGAGGGCGACGACGGCGAGTTTTCCGAAGAGGACTTCTGCTATCCCAAGGGCATCGAGGACTACGTGCTCGAGAAGGTCGGTACCGACTACCTTACCGAGCCCTTCTTTATCGAGGCCGACCGTCGCGGTCGCGATCGCGAGGATCTACCCGATTACAACGTAAAAATCACTGCTTGCATGTGCTTCTCGCGCACTTTCACGATGCAGGAGTACTACCACAACTCCTCCTGGCTCGAGAACGGCGGCTCGCCGGAGAAGGCGGCCCGCAGCGCCCTCACCAGCGCCATCGATGCCTACATTAAGCAACAGGGCAAGTACAACAAAAACGAGAGCGGCATTAAGTGGCAAGATGTCCAGGACTGCCTGGTGCTGGTGACCAACTGCTTCTCCACCCAGACGTCCTACGAAAACCAGACCAAGAAGGCCATCAATAACCGCTTTATCCAGCAGGCCATGACGGCATTCTTTAAGGAGCGCCTCTCGACCTACTTGATCGAGAACAAAGATGCCGCCAACAAGATCATGGAGCAGGTGCTCATCAACAAGCGCTCGCGCGAGAATGCCGAGAAGACGCGCCAGAGTATCAAGACCAACCTGCAGCAGAAGACCGACATGGCCAACCGCGTGCAGAAATTCATCGACTGCCGTTCCAAGGACAAGAGCCGCCGCGAGATCTACATCGTAGAGGGCGACTCGGCAGCAGGCGCCATTCGCACCTCGCGCGATGCCGAGTTCCAGGGCGTTATGCCCGTCCGCGGCAAGATCCTCAACTGCCTAAAGGAGGACTATCCGCGCATCTTTAAGTCCGACATCATCATGGACCTCATGCGCGTGCTGGGCTGCGGCGTGGAGATCAAAGACAAGCGCATCAAGAACCTCGGCGCCTTCGACCTGGACAACCTCAACTGGAACAAGGTCATCATCTGTACGGACGCCGACGTCGACGGTTATCACATCCGTACGCTCGTGCTCACCATGCTCTATCGCCTGGTGCCCACGCTTATCGACGAAGGCTACGTGTATATCGCCGAGTCGCCGCTCTACGAGATCAACTGCAAAGAAAAGACCTACTTTGCCTACACCGAGCTCGAGAAGAACGGCATTCTTAAGGAGATCGGCGACCAGAAGTGCTCCATCAACCGCTCCAAGGGTCTTGGTGAGAACGACCCGGACATGATGTGGCTCACCACCATGAACCCCGAGACGCGTCGTCTGATTAAGGTGGAGTCCGAAGACGTCACCAAGATGGAGACCATGTTCAACCTTCTGCTGGGCAGCGACGAGGCGGGCCGCAAGCGCCATATCTCGGAGCACGGCAAGGAATACCTGGACCAGCTGGACCTGCAGTAGCAGCAAATCGATAACGACGGCCCATAAGAAGTTCAAGAGGAAATCGTGGCAAAGAAGAAGACAAAGAACCAGCCAAAGAAAAAGCAGGTCAACGCCGAGAACGTCATCGGCCTGCACTCCGAGGTCACCAATCAGCCGATCACGCAGACGCTCGAGGTCAACTACATGCCCTACGCCATGAGCGTCAACGTCTCGCGTGCGTTCCCCGAGATCGACGGTTTTAAGCCCTCGCACCGCAAGCTGCTCTACACCATGTACAAGATGGGCTTGCTCAAAGGTGAGCGCCAGAAGAGCGCTAACATCGTGGGCCAAACCATGAAGCTCAACCCGCACGGCGACGCCGCGATCTACGAGACGATGGTGCGCCTGGCCACCGGCAACGAGGCACTACTCGCCCCCTTCGTGGAGTCGAAGGGCAACTTTGGCAAGTACTATTCGGGCGACCTGAGCTACGCTGCCTCGCGTTACACCGAGGCCAAGCTCGCCCCCATCAGTGCCGAGATCTTCAAGGACATCGACAAGGACCCGGTCGACTTTGTCGACAGCTACGACGGCGCCATGAAGGAGCCGCGCCTGCTGCCTACCACATTCCCCAACATCCTTGTCTCGGCCAACAAGGGCATCGGCGTCGCCATGGCGTCCGACATCTGCGGCTTCAACCTCAACGAGGTCTGCACCGCCACCATGCACTACCTGCAGGATCCCAACTGCGATCTGCTCGAGTACATGCCCATGCCCGACTTCTCGACCGGCGGTGAGATTATCTACCGCCGCGAGGAGATGGAAAAGATTATCGAGACCGGCCTTGGCAGCTTCCAGATCCGCTCCCGCTGGCGCTGGATTTCCGAAGAGCGCATCATCGAGGTCTACGAGATCCCCTACACCACCAAGACCGATGTCATCATCGATCGCATCGTCAAGCTCTCCAAAGAGGGCAAGGTCAAGGAGATCGCTGACATCCGTGACGAGACTGACCTCTCGGGTCTGCGTATCGCCATCGATCTTAAGCGCGGTGTCGACCCCGACAAGCTCATGGCGAAGCTTTATCGCTCGACTACGCTGCAGGATTCGTTCTCATGCAACTTTAACGTGCTGGTCGACGGCTATCCCCGCGTTATGGGCGTACGCCAGATCCTGCACGAGTGGGTCAAGTGGCGTATTGAGTCCACGCGTCGCCGCATTAACTTTGACTTGGGCAAAAAGTCCGAGCGCCTGCACCTGCTGCACGGTCTTGAGGCGATTCTGCTCGACATCGACAAGGCCATCGCCATCATCCGTGGCACCAAGCTCGAGGCCGAGGTCGTGCCCAACCTTATGAAGGGTTTCGGCATCGACGAGACCCAGGCCGAGTTTGTTGCCGAGCTTAAGCTCCGCAACATCAACGAGGAGTACATCCTCAACCGCACCAAGGACATCGCTAAGCTCGAGGGTGAGATTGCCGAGCTTGAGGAGATCCTTTCGAGCGAAGAGAACATCAAGAAGGTCATCAGCGACGAGCTGGCCGCGGTCAACAAGAAGTACGTGATGCCGCGCCGCACGGGCAGGATCGAGCCCCATGAGGTTGTCGAGGTAAGCCTGGAGCCCGAGATCGAGGAGTACCCGGTTACCATCATGCTCTCGCGCGATGGCTACCTTAAGAAGATGACGGACCGCGTACTCAAGAAGGCTGCGACGCTCAAGTACAAGGACGGCGATAAGCCCTTTATCGAGTTCCCGTCCTCCAACACCCACGAGCTGCTGGTCTTTACCAACAAGAGCCAGGTATACAAGTGCAAGGTTGCGGCGTTTGAGGACACCAAGTCGGCCCAGCTGGGCTCGTACTTGCCCACCGACCTCGAGATGGAACCCGACGAGAGTGTCATCTGGGTCATCGACCCCGAGGACTACAAGGCCGACGTGCTGTTTGTCTTTGAGAACGGCCGCGTGGTGCGTGTCGCACTTGCCGGATACGTTACCAAGACCAACCGCAAGCGCCTCAAGAACGCCATCTACGGCGGCAGCAAACTGCTGTATGCTCAGGTACTCAAGGAAGACCGCGACATCGCGCTGGTCTCGAGCGACTACCGCCTGATGAACTTCAACACGTCGCTGCTCAAGACCAAGACGACCACCAACACGCAGGGCGTCCAGGCCTTTACCGCCAAGAAGGGTCGCTCGGTCACCACCGTCGGCACGACCGAGGAAATCCTTGGCGCTGGCGTCTCGGCCGAGAAGTTCACCGCGCAGAGTCTCCCCTCTGCCGGTGCCCTCATGAAGGAAAACGACATGCCGAGTTTGTTTGACTAGGACGACGGCAACGACATCGTTAGACACTTCGCAAAGCGACGAGGCCCGGAACGCAACGGCATTGCGCCCGGGACTCGTCGTTTTTTCTTCTCAACTATTTTTTAACGCAGATAAATTGATTTCTGCTTATTTTTCTGCGTAAAACATGTCAGCGCCACTGCTTCGATGCCCTTTGGTCTGTCGTTAGTAAAACTTGCAAAAGTTAGCAAAACTTGCAAAAATTAGCAAAACTTGCAAAGGAGCTACCATGGAGTACAGCAAGAACCCCTTTACCCCAACATTTGGAAGCGTCCCTCCCTTTCTAGCGGGTCGCGAGCATATCCTGCGCGACATCAACCGTGGCTTTATCAACGGCCCGGGAGATCCCAACCTGTCGACTATTATTACGGGAGCAAGGGGAACGGGCAAGACGGCGCTTCTCTCGCTCCTTTCAGAAACGGCGTTCCATTGTTACCCTCCATAACTTCTGATTGTTGCCGTCTTGACGATTATGTATCTTTACATTACCTTCTGAAACATATGGCGCACCTTGTCCAGGCGGCTGTTTGGACGGCGGGGCTGGATGACCGGCTCGCCGACAGCGGCCTGATACCCTTTCAGTTCCGTCAGGCATACGCTCTGCCCGTTGGTGTAAAAGGCCAGATCAGTACGGTATGCCTGTATACAGCGGGCGGGAATCTCGCCCGTAAAGACAACTTCATCCTTTTTTACCTGGACCGTTTCGATGGTGGCACAGTATTTCGGTGCATCATGATAAGCCCTGGAAAGATAATCCCGGGGCGCATAGAGGGTGAAGGAGAGATAAGGTTCCAGCAGTTGCGTCCCTGATTCCTTCAATGCCTGTTCCAATACAATCGGGGCCAATGAGCGGAAGTCCGCCGGCGTGCTGACCGGACTGTAATAAAGCCCGTATTCAAAGCAAATCTTACAGTCCGTTACGTTCCAGCCGAACAAGCCCTGCTCCAGCCCGTAACGGATACCATCCCTGACAGCGTTTTGAAAACTCTGGTTCAAGTATCCCAGCGAAACCCGGCTCTCGTATTGTACGCCGGAGCCAAGCGGGAGTGGTGTAACAGACAGTCCGATAGATGCCCAAAACGGGTTGGGCGGCACCTCGATATGGATGGTGTGGCTGGCTGCTTTGAGCGGCCGCTCCATATAAATGATGGTGGGTTCCTTTACCACTGTTTCAATCTTGTATTTTTCCGACAGCAAAGCGGAAACGACCTCCAACTGCACCCGGCCCAAAAAAGAAAGAATGATCTCATGGGTGATGGAATCCACCTCGTAGCGCAAAAGCGGGTCAGTATCCGCAATTTGCGTAAGAGCGTCCAGCAGCCGTTCTCTTTGCGTTGCCGTTTTCGGCGCAATCGTCGTCCGCAGCATGGGGAGGGGGGCATCGCGCCACCTTTCACGAGGAAGTCGGGTGTTGTCCCCCAATACGTCGTTTAATCCCACGCTGTCGCTGGGAAGAATGACAATTTCGCCCTTGTGGGCGGTGTCTGTCCGAACAATCTCCCCTTTGGATGGAATACGCATCTCTGTGATTTTCAGCTTTTCTCTCCCGGCCAGGGCCACCGTATCCCGCAGGCGCAGCGTTCCGCTGTATAGCCGCAGATAGATGAGCCGCTGGTCACAATCTGTATACTCCACCTTGAAAACGCTGCCGCATAGGGCGGCGCTCCCCTGTTCCCCAATCGGTTGGAACAGCCCTGTCACCGCATCCATCAACGGTTGAATGCCAAGGCCCTTTTTGGCGCTGCCATGATAGACCGGGAACAGGGAGGCGTCTTGAACCCGCCGCTGTTCCTCCTGCGCAAGTTCTTCCCGGCTGATTGGTTCTCCTGCGATATACTTTTCCAATAATTCATCGTTATTTTCAATGACCGCATCCCATGCTTCTATGTCGGTATTTTCCTCCAGGACTATTTCCGGGGACAGCGACACCGTCTGCTTGATGATAATATCGGCGGAGAGCTTATCCCGAACAGACTGATACACGCCTTGCAAATCAACGCCAGTCTGGTCGATCTTGTTGATAAAGATAACGGTGGGAATGTCCATTTTCCGCAGGGCATGGAACAGAATACGGGTCTGGGCCTGCACACCATCTTTAGCGGAGATCACCAAGATGGCCCCATCTAAAACAGCCAAAGAGCGGTACACCTCCGCCAAAAAATCCATGTGGCCGGGCGTATCCACAATGTTGACTTTACATCTGTTCCACTGGAAGGAAGTGACTGCCGCTTGAATGGTAATCCCACGCTGCCGCTCCAAAAGCATGGTGTCCGTCCTCGTTGTCCCTTTTTCGACGCTCCCCGGTTCTGAAATGGCTCCGCTGGCATATAGCAGGCTCTCCGTCAAGGTTGTCTTTCCAGCGTCTACATGGGCAAGAATCCCGATATTGATTATTTTCATGTGATTGTCCTCCCTTTACTGCCCCGAAGGGCATAAAAATCCCCAGCAGTAAAATACTTTTACCACTGGGGATGATAATTGCGGACATACACGTATACAGCATACACCTGTTTGTGAGTGCTGTTTTTGGGGATATGTCAAAATTGATAAGGCAAAAGTATTCTTAAATTGGGTACAAAAAACTAAGCCCCTACAAAAGGGACTATCATAATCCTTTGTTCCCACTATTTGATTATAGTTTTATTTAAGAATACCTTGCCGCATATTTTTTACTCCTTTTCTGGACTTGAATTATTATATCACATCAGTTTTAGGAAAACAAGTATCTAAAAGAAATTTTTCTTCCCCTTATATGTAACAATCATACCGGCTTCCTAACGTTCAGAATGGTTTCTACTGTCTGCTGCGGTGTTTGGTTGGAATTGTCCAGCCAAAAGCCGATCCGTGGTGTTGTCTGCATTTTACTAAATACAAATTCAATGTATACAGAAAGAAATATATAAGGAGTGGGAGGGATTCCGCCGTAGTCGGCATTGTGGGAAAATCCAAAAGTTTAGATTTTCCCACAATGCTTATCTTTTGGTCTTTGGTTCGGAATAGTGTAGTGCTGGCGGTCTATCTCTTGTTTTCGGTTGCTTGCTTCCTTACCGTACATGAGCATTTGCTCATGGCATCTCGCTTTCAAAGTCTTTTGAATCTGAGCTGGGGCATATATGCGCTTGCTCAGATTTGGTAAAAGGATACGATTGCGCCTCATTTTAATATAGGGTTTCTTAAGGCAAATGCAAGCAGAAGATGCAATAGCGAAATCATTGCTATCGCATATGGCTCTCTTTCCGCTCCTTGTTTAATTGGGACTTAAATCCTTCTGATAAGCAGGACGTTTTCGCCAAAGCGCTTATAAAAAGACGGCGCTGGGCCCGATCTCACCTTGCATGCAGACTGAAGGGCAGCCACCCAGCCCGGTACTGACGAAAACGGAGGGGCAACGGCGACAGCTCCTCTGCCAATGCGAACGCAAACAACACCGTAAACAACAACCGCCACAACAAGGGTAAGAAGCCTGCAGAGGGCGGCTTTCCCATAAGTCATGGAGCTGACTGGGGCTTCGCTTGCGTCCGTATCGATTTGCGCGCGTTCGAACTCCCGCGCGGGCGATGAGGACCTTCGTGACTGCATCCCTGATGGACAGAAGCGACGAGAGCCCCTTCTCGAGCGTCGACTCAGAGCTAACGTCGTCTCTTGCTTAAACTCTCCTTCGCGGTTTCGAAACTCAAGGTCTTTTAAAGTTTCGAAAATGAGAAGACGATATGCGCAAGGGCGCGTCGGGTGGTAAGCCCCAACCATGTCATGTCGCCAGCGATGAAGGGCGCGTCTGCGCGTGCTACAATCCAACTACCAGAGATAAAAACACAGTCCCCGTCGGGTAGTCGTGGGCGTGCGGGGGTCCGCATCAGTGACCTGCCTCCTTGGTTGTCCCTTCTCTGCATGGTCATCTACATAAAGGAGGAACCAACCATGCAGATCAGTGTGTCGTCCACCCTGACCGTATATCATGACGGCCAATTCTGGGTCGGGCTGGCGGAGCATGTCGAGGACGGCAGATACGGCGTCGCCCGCATCGTCTTCGGCGCGGAGCCGTCCGATGAGGAGATCCTGCGATTCGTTGTCGGCAAATGGGAGAAGCTCTCGTTCTTCGGCGACAAGGCCACTGAGACAAGCAAGCCCGCGAAGAACCCCAAGCGGCGCGCTCGCGAGGCAGCGAAAGCCCTTAAACGGCCCGCGGTGAGCACCAAGGCACAACAGGCGCTCGCGGCACAGCGGGAAGCGATGAAGCGGGAGTCGGCTCAAGCAAGAAGTCAGCGTCGCGCGGATGAGGCGGAGGCGCGCTTCGAGCAGCGGAAGCTGAAGCGCAAGCAAAAGCATCGTGGGCATTGACCGGTGCCGACATGGGCCCAGGTGTGAACAGGGCTACGTCCCCTATTCACACTGCTCACACATACAGCAGCGGGCACGGATTCGATTGAAACCGTGCCCGCTGTCTGATGCTAAATCATTTTATCAAACATGTGTTCTATTCCAGCGCAGTAATTAAATACGCTGGTACATAGATACTCCGATCAAGACGGCCGCGTATACGACCGGGAACTTTCGGCAATTGGATACGCGCCTGACCTGGGATATCCAAGCGAACAATTGGCCTAACCCGCAACAGGTCCCAGGCCAGGCGGGTATCCAATCGAAGGGGAGGGGCGCTCCGGTGTGGAGGCAGCGGAGCGCCCGGGGAAAGCCCCGCCGGCCGGCCAGTCGGCCCCGTTCGCCTGGCCGGCCGGGCCTCCGGGGTGCGGCGGCTCCCGTGAAGGAGGGGCGCCGCGCCCCGGCAAGCCGGGCTATTAGGCGGACGGCTCCTGCTGCGTGATGCAGTGGATGTTGCCGCCGCCGTAGACGACCTGGTCGGACTTGACGCCCACGCACTTGTAGACGCCCTCGCCCCAGACCTCGTCGTAGATCTCCTGGAGCGTGTCGACGGCCAGCTGGTCGTTCTCGTCGCCGTACTGCGGGACGATGACGCCGTGGTTGGTCACGAGGTAGTTCATGTAGGAGGCGATCAGCGGCTCGTCGGGGACGCGCGGCTCGGCGTTCTCGT
>NZ_JBQHQF010000016.1:0-49742 GCF_052067635.1 Collinsella sp. HCP3S3_E5
CCTATGGCACTTCAACATCATTGTCGCAGCCCCGACCCGCGGTCACGAGCGGGGGCTCCTATCTTTTTAGTGCCCTCGGATTGGGTCATAGTGTCTGTCGTTGCCAAAACATCGGCGTTGCCTTGATCCAAACCTGCCAAAAAGGGACAGGTTTATTTTGGTCGGTATTATCTGGGCAAACGTGGCCGTCTATCGCAATGTAGTCGTTGAGAACGTCCCCAACGACTACATAGTATGAGAGTGGATAATCTCCCGGTTTGAGCCTGCATTCAAGCTCAAAGTGCGAGATTTCCACTCTCATTTGCTATGCGTCCGAAAATCCACGTTCGTTTGTTTACTGCCTACATTTGGAGGAAGAGCTCGTGGAGGCGGGTGTCGTCGCCGAGCTCGGGGTGGAAGGTAACGCCGAGCTGATTGTCTTGACGGGCGGCGACGATGCGGCCATCGACTTCGGCTAGGGCCTTGACATTGCCGTGCACCTCGACGATGCGGGGTGCACGGATAAACGTTAACGGCACTTCACCGTCGATACCGCCTACCTGCCCCTTGGTGCGAAAACTGCCGAGCTGCCTGCCATAGGCATTGCGCTCAATCAAGGCGTACGCGCGCTATCTCGTGCACCTCGATGATCACGACAAGCACCGGTACAGCGAGGCGGACGTGGTTGAGCTGTGCGGCGCGAGCTGGGGAGCGGTTGCGCTCGACGATCACGAGGAGCGGGACCGCATCCTGTCCGAGGTTGAGGATTGGCTGGACGAGCAGGGCGTGACGAGCTACCGCGCCCTGTGCCGCTACGCCCGCGCGCGCAAGCCGGAGTGGGTGCACGTGATACGCACGAGCACGATTCACCTCATGGCGTACGTACGCTCTGCAGAGTGGGAGTATTCGCAGAGGGAATACTCTGCGCAATACGACGAGAAACACGCTGCGCGGGACGGTGAGGCGGAGTGAAGGCGCGGACGTTTAGGCTGTCTGACGAGGATATTAAGCTCATAGACAAGTTGCAGTTAGAGCTGGGCGGAAGCAAGACAGACGCAATACGATTTGCAATACATGCGGGTATGGATGCAGTACGCAACACCCAAGGAGTAGGAGACAGCGGTACGGACGGCTCGGCGGTGTCAGAGGCCGTTTCGGCACTGACGGCTCAGCTCGGCGCCGCACGACGAGCAAATCGCGACGCTCGGAGAGGCGCTGAGGGACGCACAGCGAACGGCGCAGGCGGCGCAGATGCTTCACGCTCAGGAGCGGGCGGCAATCGAGGACGGGAAGAAGAGGCGCTGGCGATTCCCATGGTCTCGTGGGAAAGAATGATTCACAACTGAGAGAGACTGCGCAGAAGGGCCGCCCAGCCGAATCGAAAACGGCTGGGCGGCCCTTTGGGTTATTTATTGTTCATCACCCCTTTTTCATGTAGTAGTTGCCGGTGGTTGAGCTCTTGGCCTTCGTGTAGCCGCCGAAGCTCTGGCCGGTGTGCTGGTGCGCGCGTGCAGCCGAAACGTGTGCACCAGTTCGATGATTGGTGAATCCACCGGAACGGGAGCTTCCGAAGCTTCGCGATGCATACCCCCTGCTGTGTCCGTAGCGTGCCATTGCCTCCTCCTTTCCGTCTCGAATGACCCTCTAGTCCTCGTTCTCGTTGTTGAGAATTTGCATGATCTTCTTGAAGGCTTCAGCCTGCTCGATCATCTCATCGGGACTCAGGTTCTTCTCGGGTTTCGGCATCACCTGAGTGATGTTCTGGGTTCCCGGAACGCCGTTCTGCGCCCTAATCAGGTCAAGGAGGTGTTGATGACTGGCTTCCTCCATGCGAGCGATTTCGTCCTTGTTTTTCTGCAGGCGCTCGTCAGCCTTTGAAAGCCACTCGCGATAGTCCTCCATTGCCTTCAAGGCATCGAATACATGGGCGAGTTCAGGTTGCCCACCGGAACCGATGAAGCGCATCGAGAGGTTCGATGGGTGCTCGCTGGCGACATCGAGGACGGTCGAGATGATGTAATCGAGAACCGAAGCCTTCTCCTCCGTCGTGAGGTTAGATGGCTCGCAATCAATGACGCTGCGAAGGCTGGCTTCCGATTCGAGTGCCTCGGCGGCGGTTTCCGACGCCTTTTTGGCAGCAGACTCGACTCCCTCTGCATATGCGTCGCAGAAACGCTTTCCTCCCTCGCCGCCGGCTTCATCGTCTTTCGCATCGGCCATGAAGAGTTCCCCTACAGACCGAGCCTTAACTGCGAGCGCCTCTCCGGAGGAAATGATGTTGCTGACGGAGCTGAGGTCCGTTTTAGCCTCGGCTTCGGCGAGCTGCAATGTAATGAACCTCGGGATGTCTGAATCTCTGTCGGCGTAGGCGGAAAGAGAAGCCTTCCCGCGTGAGTCAATGAACTCGTCTATCATCCTCAGATAGAGGTCGAATGCTGCGGAGAATGCCCCAGACTCGATGTAGGTCTTCGCCTCACCAACCTTGGACTCTGCGATCCAGAAGTCCGGATCCACGGACTGCGTGAACGGCACCTTTCGATCCTGGGCGACTTGGCGCAGACACATCCCGATGTAGGCGCTCATGTTGAGTCCCATACCGGACAGAACGCCCTCAGCAGCTCCCTTCACGACCGGGTCGATCTTGATGTTGACGTTCTGGACGGTGGTCTGGATGTCCTTGATTCCCTTCATTTTCGTTCCCTTCACTAGGTGGTTGCCGCCTTTCGGCAACTTCTTTTGATTCATAGTAAAACACTAAGTAAAGAAGAAGTCAATATAGAATGTAGAAAATCTCTTTTCAGAGTATTTTTATTTGCTTGTGCTGGGAGTTTGAGGGGCGTGAGCGAGACGGTAGGCATCGAGGGCGGCGAATTGGTCTACAGGCGCACGTTCAAGGGCGGAAACAGTGGCGTCGCCGTTGTCGGCTACTGCGCCGCTCCGGGCGCCCCGGCCGAGCCGCTAGATGGTGGTCGACCGGCGTCGCAGTCGGCAATCCCGATCACGGTCATCGTCCGGGAGGCGCGCGAGGTGGTGGCGACCGCCGAGGAGGTCAAGGAGCTGGACGGCATCGAGGTGGAGGCCGAACGGCGCTGGGTTGGCAGCGCGAGCGGCGTCCGCTACGTGAACGGCGGCGGTGTGGGCGACGGCGGCGGCGACGGTGAGGGCGACAGGCAGACCGAGCCCGAGCGACCGGGGCAGGACGCGGGGCAGGATGACGGTCTGGGCGGATTCTCCGACACGTTCGCGGCGATGGCGTCGGAATATGCGGTGGATTCCGAGGACGATGACGGTGGCATGGTGAACGAGGCAGTGAGCGATTTTCTGCGCCGGAGATGTTCCGGCGGATTTGGAGTGGGGAGTTGATGCAGATGCGTGAGGTCGACTATTCGCGCCCGGTCGGGCCGAGGAAGAAGCCGGGCAGCGACGATGACGACGGGCAGGCAGTGAAAAAGTACACGTACTGCGTGCCTCGCGAGGTCATCATGGACGATGACGAGGAGACCGACGAGCTGAACCACAAGCGCCGCCGCGCTGATGATCTAGAGCCATAAAGGGCGGGGGTATGGGGGCCCGTGGCCCCCCATCCTTGCCCATCTAATCCGGTGCCCCGTGGGACGCTGAGAGGCGTTCTGCGGGGCTTTCTCGTTCATGACCGGCAACGCCTTCTCCCTCCCTCCATGCCGCCCTTAAATCGGCTGAGGTTGGTTCTGCGTCAGCCAGACCCTTGGGGGAGGTGGACTACGACTCTCCCCCAAGGGAGTTCCATAATCCATACCCTCTTTTGAACTCGTTTTTTACCTTTTGGAATGGGTCTATAGTTCCAAAAAAAATACCCGCCCGGCTGGCGGCTAACCGAGCGGGGCGGGTTACAATGATGGCCAAGGCTGCGAGATGTTGGCGCATCGCGCAGCGCCATAACGAGGCTGCGGCTCGTAGGCACCATGGCCATATTCTAACCGGCTGGCTACCGGTTTCCGGCTGCTAAATGGTGAAAACACGAGAAGCGACCTCCCGCGTAGGGAGGTTTTTCATGCCAATCAAAGACCCAGAAAAGAAAAGAGCTGCACAGAGGAAGGCAGATGCTCGAAGAGGGCCGCGCGCTCGCGGTTGGGCGTGCGTGATCTACCCGGAGAGCGCGTCTGATGGCTGGCGGGACGCTCTGGCCGAGCAGCACGTGCAGGTGCTCGTGTCGCCGCTGCACGATGCGGACGTGACGGCGGACGGCACGCCCAAGAAGCCGCACTGGCACGTGCTGGCGATGTTCGAGGCGCCGGCGACCGAGAAGGCCGCCGCGTCGCTGTTCGCGGTCGCCGGGGTGACGGCACCGCCTGAGATGGTGCGCTCAACGAGTATATCCATGGTTGCCAAGCGCGGTGTCCCCTTGTCATCGTGGGCGGCAAGGTCGCGCGCCAACAGAATCAGACCGGCACAAGTTCCCAGTACAGGCATACCTTCAACAATGCGGGTACGAAGATCCTTGAGCATATCGAGTTCGGCAAGTAGCTTGCCCTGAACGGTGGACTCGCCGCCGGGAAGTACCAGACGGTCAAAGTTCTGCTGCAAATCGGCCGCCTGCCTCAGCTCAATACAGTGTGCGCCCAGCTCGGATAGTCTTGCTTCGTGCTCGGCAAAAGCGCCTTGGACCGCCAGCACGGCGACCGTTTGGTCTGCATAATCGCTCATGGGCGATCCTTTCTGCCGGACTAGCGCCCGCGCTCCTCCATGATAATCTCGATCTCGTCGGCGTTGATGCCCACCATGGCCTCGCCCAGGTCCTCCGAAAGCTCGGCAATGAGTTTGGCATCGGTGAAGTTTGCCACGGCCTTGACGATGGCGGCGGCGCGCTTGGCCGGGTTGCCGCTCTTAAAGATGCCCGAGCCCACAAAGACGCCCTCGGCGCCCAGCTGCATCATCAGCGCGGCGTCGGCGGGAGTCGCTACGCCGCCGGCGGCAAAGTTCACGACGGGAAGCTTGCCCGTGGCATGGACCTCGCGGACCAGCTCGACCGTAACCTGCAGTTGCTTGGCTGCCTCAAAGAGCTCGTCATCGCGCAGGGCAACAACGTCGCGGATCTGCTTTTGGATCTTGCGCATGTGACGCACGGCCTGGACGACATCGCCCGTACCCGGCTCACCCTTGGTGCGAATCATCGTGGCGCCCTCGGCAACACGGCGCAGCGCCTCGCCCAGATCGCGGGCGCCGCAGACAAACGGCACGTCAAACTGGGTCTTGTCGATGTGATAGACGTCGTCGGCAGGGGAGAGAACCTCGGACTCGTCGATGTAATCGATCTCGATGGCCTGCAGGACCTGCGCCTCGACAATGTGGCCGATGCGGCACTTGGCCATAACGGGGATGGAGACGGCCTCTTGGATGCCCTTGATCATCTTGGGGTCGCTCATGCGCGAGACGCCGCCTGCGGCACGGATGTCGGCCGGGATGCGCTCGAGTGCCATGACGGCGCAGGCCCCCGCCTCTTCGGCGATGCGTGCCTGCTCGGGCGTGGTGACGTCCATGATGACGCCGCCCTTGAGCATCTGCGCGAGCTCGCGATTGAGTTTGACGCGATCTGCCTTGCTGGTCTGTTCTGCCATGGTTGCTCCCTTGGTTGGCATGTGCATTGCTTGACGGAACATCCTATCGGGGAGCTGGATATGGCGAAATACTCAGTTTTAGAGATAATAATAAGGTCAGACTAATACCAGATTGAATAACTCAATAAGGTCAGGTGACAAACTCATGCTTGACTACAATTTGGAAAAACGCGGCGACGCATCGTTCTATGAGTATATTTACCAGCAAATTCGAGATGATATCGTTGCTGGACGCATTGCGGCGGGGGAGCATCTTCCGTCTAAGCGCGCCTTTGCCAATCATCTGGGAATCAGTGTCATTACCATCGAGAATGCATATAGCCAGTTACTTGCCGAGGGCTATATTTGCTCAATGCCGCGTCGTGGCTACTACGCTTGCAAGCTTCCGGATGCACCGGTTTTGGCTTCGGCTGCAGAGGGTATCGACCGGGATGCCGTCTCTGCGGGTTCCGGCGCGCATGATGTCAACGGACAGGTCGAGCGATTCGATGCACTTTCTCCTTCTGCTTTGGAGGCGGCGCGGCTTTGGCAAAGCGCGCTGCGGGCGACGCTGGCATCCGAAGACGAGCGCGAAATCTTTTCGACCGCGCCGGCACAGGGCACCACTCGGCTACGACGCGCAATTGCCCACCATCTGCGCGGGACAAGGGGTATGAATGTCGACCCCAACAACGTTGTTATCGGCGCAGGCGCCCAGCTGCTCGATACCATGTTGGTTCAGTTGCTTGGAGCCGACAAGGTGTATGCCGTTGAGGACCCGGGCTATTTGCGCCTGACGCGCATCTATCAGGCTATGGGTTGCAAAGTTCGACATATCCCGTTGGATGATGAGGGCGTAGACTTGAGCACTCTGCAGAAAACGGGGACCGATGTCCTTCACCTGATGCCGTCCCATCAGTATCCGACCGGCCTTGTGACGAGCATTGCGCGTCGCTATGCGCTGCTGAGCTGGGCCGCCGAGCGACCAGGTCGATATCTCATCGAAGATGACTTTGATTGCGAGTTTCGTCTGGCCGGCAAGCCGATTCCCGCGCTTGCTTCGATCGATGCCGCTCAATCGGTCATCTACACCAACACGTTTTCGAAGAGCCTTTCATCGGCGTTGCGTCTAGCGTACATGGTGTTGCCCGATGAGCTGATGGAGCGGTTTAGGTGCGACCTTGGTTTCTACTCCTCGTCGGTGAGCTCTGTCGACCAGGTCGCTTTGGCTCGTTTGCTGGAATCGGGTGATTACGAGCGACATGTGAACCGCGTGCGCGTTCGTGCTCGTGAGGCGCGTGATGGCCTGGCGGCGCTTGTACGGAATGCGTTTCCAGCAGGAGAGGTTTCGATCGAGCATGCAGACGCAGGCCTTTACTGCACCGTGGTTGCGGAGCGGGGAACGGGCGGAAGCTCTTTTGCGCAGGCCCTCACGCGCTCGAGCATCCCTTTTATCGACATCAGTAACTGTTATTGGTGCGCCGATGGCGCATCTGTCCCTGAAAACTCAACTCAAATTCTTGTCCAGTATGACGACCTGAGTCCGGAGGTGCTTAATACCCTGGAATCGCAGCTAATGGGGCACTCTGTAACCTAAGTGAGTAGACTTTTGGCACTTTGGCGACCAGACAGTTTTGTAACAAGCTATCTACCTGTGGTTTTGAGAAGTGGGATCATCGGTCTGCTCGGGATGTTCCAAAAAGTCTACTCACTTGCCGCGCAAAGCTTCCGCATGAGAAAAAAAGTGGGGTTTCCAACAGGGCTTCGTCCAGTTCTCGGTAAGCTTTTGGCCAGTTGGGGAGGGCTGTTGAAAACTTTGCAGTTCGTTCGGCGCCATTTTTGGTGCGTTCGCTCCAATGAGAGACCGACTGGGTTGAAATTCGTGCTTTCCTGTGCCTATGAAGGATCTACTTTGTGACATATCGGCTTTTAGGTACTGGCGTTTGCCCCCTCAAGTCCGCGCTTTGTGTCCTCCGCTTCCGCGGCCGGATGAAGACCGGCAGCGATATGACCTCGTCCGCAACCCGACGGCTGCGGTCGCGCTCGGTTTTCCGTTGTATACATTGGTTCGGACGAGAAACAAACGGACTTGCCCTGCCAACATTAGGCAGCGGCTGTTTCTTGGTGAACTCCCCAGGGAATCCGTGCTGGAAACGGAGCATGGATTTTTGGTCACGTCTCCTCTGCTGACGGCATTTATCATGTCTCGACATCTGACGGATCTCCAACTTCTTCTGGTATTGGCGGAGATGTGCGGCTTGTTTGCGGTATGCGCCCTGCCGGCGGCACTTGAGGTGGAGCTTTCGCGTGCAATTGATTCGGGTACGATTTCGACAACGTTGGGTTGGGTGCGCTGCCCGTCCGAGGGCGGCGCCGCCTCAAATTTGTGGCGTCGCGACGCTTTGGTTTCGGATGGGGACCTTGACCGTTTTTGTTCAGATGTTTGCGGGATGCGTTACGGCAATCGATTTATGGCGGTATCGCATCTCGTTCCATTGGGTACCGCTTCGCCTTTTGAGGTCGAGGCGTATTTGTTGCTTGGACTGCCGCGAGCCCTGGGAGGTGAAGGGTTTTGCGGCATAGAGCTCAATGTCAAAGTGGTGCTAAGCACAAGTGCTCGAGCGATTGTAGGAAAGACCCGCGTATATATCGATCTACTTCTTTCCTCGCCGGACGGGAGGCGACAGGTGGCCATTGAATGTCAGGGAAAGGCCTCGCACGGGCGCGCGGGGGATGGCTTGCGTGACGCTGACCGCATGACGGCGCTTCAAGCCATGGGCTACGACGTGCTTCTCCTGACACACGGACAGATATCCGATGAGGATAGATTCCGTGCGATCGTTAAGGCTGTATGCAGGATGCTCGATGTTGAATATCGTGATAAAAGCTTGGATGAGCAAAGGGCTGAGGCATTACTCCGGTCTGAACTATTCGTTGACTGGACAAAATTGGGAGTAATCGACGGAAAGATGTCCATTGGACACAAAACAGCTCGATCGTGGACAGCGCGGATCTAAGTGAGTAGACTTTTGGCGTGATGGCGGCCAGGCCGTTTTGCAACAAGTCATTTACCTGCGGCTTTATAGAGCAATATGGATGGTCTGCTCGGCAAGTTCCAAAAAGTCTACTCACTTAGTTTTTGACGAGAAGTCGATGCCGAAAGTGGCCCTATTTCAGGGCGTTAACGAGTTCATGAGACAAGAAAAAAGGCCCGAACCATGCGGTTCGGGCCCTTTAAAGTTAGAGATTATCTCTCAGGCGGTTGGCTTAGCCAAAGTAGCGCTTGAGCAGGCCGGCGAAAGCCTTGCCGTGGCGGGCCTCGTCGCGAGCCATCTCGTGCACGGTATCGTGGATGGCATCGAGGCCAGCGGCCTTGGCGCGCTTGGCAAGATCGGTCTTGCCGGCGGTGGCGCCGTTCTCGGCCTCAACGCGCATCTCGAGGTTCTTCTTGGTGGAGTCGGTCACGACCTCGCCCAGGAGCTCGGCGAACTTGGCGGCGTGCTCGGCCTCCTCGTGGGCAGCCTTCTCCCAGTATAGGCCGATCTCGGGATAGCCCTCGCGATGGGCGACGCGAGCCATGGCCAGGTACATACCGACCTCAGAGCACTCGCCCTCAAAGTTGGCGCGCAGGTCGGCAACGATGTCCTCGGAGACGCCCTCCATCTTGGCGACGCCCACGACGTGCTCGGCAGCCCACTCGAGCTTGCCCTCCTCCTGCTTCAGGAAACGAGAACCGGGAACGCCGCACTGGGGGCACTTAAAATCCTCGGGCAGCTGGTCGCCGTCGAACTCTTCCACATAACCGCAAACGGGGCAAACAAATTTCATGATTCGATCCTTTCGATGGATGGCGATGGGGCGCTTGTCCGATCCCGTAAGGGCCCTCTCCGGACGTGCGTCTTGACGAGTTCTATTATCCATAAATGCAACAAAATGTGAAGCCTATTAGGAATGATTTTTGATAAAACAATTTTGAGAGATGAAGATGTTGATTGATTAACGATTGGCAGGCCGCCTGCGAGCTCTGATGAGTACAATCGGTCGAACAAATGTTGACCAATCAACAAATGAGGGAGTTTCCTTTATGCATCTAGCCCGCCGCTGCGCCTGGTGCCGAACGTATCAAACGGTTTTTCGCATCGCATCGCCGGTGCTGCCCTATACCGAGCCACGCATTCTGGAGCATGCTGAGAGAGCGCCTGCCAGGCCATTATCGGCTTTGGCGGTGGCTCGGCCATGGACTGTGCCAAGGGCGTGGGAGCACGAATCGCGCAGCCAAACAAGCCCATCAACAAGATGCGCGGCCTGCTGCGCGTCCACCGTCTCCTGCCGCTGCTTATTGCGGTTCCCACTACCGCCGGTACGGGAAGCGAAGTTACGCTCGCGGCGGTTATCACCGATGACGAGACGCACTACAAGTACCCCATTAACGACTTTGTGCTTATCCCGCGCTTTGCGGTGCACGACCCCGAGTTCACGCGCGGTCTGCCCGCCTCCATTACGGGGCAGACGGGCATGGGCGCCCTGACGCATGCCGTCGAGGCCTCTATCGATTGGGTCGATCGAATGAACGCCGCCTTGGACATTCCCAAATATGTGCCGGGCATTCGCCGCTCCGACATTCCCGAGATGGCGGCGCCTGCCGATGCCGAGGCCAATCCGCTGTACCCCGTTCCACTTTTGATGGACCGTTTGGAGCTGATGCGCATGTACGAGGTCGTCGCGGGTGGTATGTTTGAGGGCGAGAACTAGGAGGGGTCCATGAACACCGAGGAAATTGCGCGCATTGTCGGAGACCAGCGCGTCTACTTTAAGACGCACGCCACGTTTGATGTCGATGCTCGACGTCGTGCGCTCGTGAGTTTACGCGATGCGGTGCGGGCCCACGAGGCCGATATTGCCCATGCGCTCAAGACCGATTTGGGAAAGTCGCATGACGAGGCGTATATGTGCGAGATCGGCACGTCGCTTTCCGAGATTCGTCATCAGATCGCGCATGTGGCTCGATGGAGTCGTCCGCGCCTGCGTCCGTGCGACCTTGCCAACGCCGTGAGTGTGTGCAAAACGCAAGCCGTGCCCTATGGCGTCACGCTCATCATGGCCCCGTGGAACTACCCGTTTTTGCTAACGCTCGAGCCGCTCGCCGGCGCCCTTGCCGCGGGCAATACCGTGGTCATCAAGCCGAGCGCCTATGCTCCGGCATCGAGTGCGGTGCTCAAGCAGATCTGCGAAGAGGCATTTGATCCGTGCCTGGTGACAGTTGTCGAGGGCGGGCGCGCCGAGAACGAAGCGCTGCTCGATGAGTGCTGGGACAAGATCTTCTTTACCGGTAGCGTTCCGGTCGGCAAGCTCGTCATGGAGCGCGCAAGTAAAAACCTTACGCCCGTGACGCTTGAGCTGGGTGGAAAGAGTCCCTGCATCGTGGATGCGACGGCAAACTTGAAGGTTGCGGCACGGCGTATCGCCTTTGGTAAATGGCTCAACGTGGGGCAGACCTGTGTGGCGCCCGACTACCTGCTGGTCGATACGCGCGTGCACGACGAGTTGCTGGGCCTCATCAAGGAAGAGGCGCGCCGTATGTTTGGCGAGCATCCGCTCGACAACGAGGATTACGGGCATATCGTCAATGCCAAGCATTTTGCACGCGTGCATGGGCTAATCGATTCCGATAAGGTTGTGCTTGGAGGTGCTGCGCGCGAGGCTTCGCTCAAGATTGAGCCGACAATTTTGGACGGCGTGGCCCCCGATGACGCCGTGATGCAGGAGGAGATTTTCGGTCCCATCTTGCCGGTGCTGACGTTTGAGAGCCTAGACGAGGCCGAGACGTTTATTACGGATCGTCCGACGCCGCTGGCCCTGTATATCTTTAGCCAGGACCGTGAGGTTCAGCAGCGCTTTGTGCGTTACGTGCCCTTTGGTGGCGGTTGCGTCAACGACACGATCATGCATCTGGCTACGAGCCATATGGGCTTTGGCGGCATGGGAGCGAGCGGTATGGGGCAGTACCATGGACGCGAGAGCTTCGATACGTTTAGCCACAAGAAGAGCATCGTGAACAAGGCAACGTGGCTGGACGTGCCATTCCGCTATGCCCCTTACGCAAACTGGAAGCACAAATTCGTGCGCATGTTTGTGCATTAGAATCAGATGACATAGGGACAAACGGTCGAAAAGACGCAGGCAGGATGAATTTGTGTCCGCACGGACTCGTAGACTTCTCGGCAAGGTTAAACGCCGGTTTATCCGGCCGTTAGGGGAGTTGCTATGTACGAGCCTTCACGTGTTCTTCTGTCGTTTCACATTGCGGGATTTCAGTATGCCGACGGCGCTTTGGTCCTGGGCGATCTTAAAGCGGGCGATAGACTGACGCTGTGCGCCGAGCGCGATAATCCCCATGATCCCGAGGCGGTTGCGATCTACTACGGCAACACCAAGCTTGGCTATGTTCCGGGAAACGAGGTCGGTCCGCTGTCCTTGATGATGTATTACGGCCATGAGGACGTATTTGAGGCCCGCGTGCAGCAGGTTGCCCCCGAGCGTAGCCCGTGGCACCAGGTGCGCGTTGGCCTCTATGTGGTGGATGCCCGCTAATCGGTAAGGGAGGCTGCCATGTTTGATGACGACGACCTGTTCGATCTGACGGACGATCCGTTTGAGTGGGATACGCTACTCGACGACGATGAGCTGGAGCAGGACCGTAAGATGCGACAGGACAAGAAAACTCAGGGTGATGCGTCGAAAAAGAAAGACAAGCGCCGTCGCGGACTGTTTGGCGGGCTCTTTGGGCAACTGCCGCATCGCTGCGTCTGTATACTTAGCACGAGTTGGACGCGTTGCGAAATGAGGACTGAGACGATGATGTGGTTTACCGCCGACCTGCACCTGGGCGATACGAATATCTTGCACGACATGGACCGACCGTTTGGCTCGGTTGAGGAGATGAACCGCAAGGTCATCGATGTCATCAATGAGTGCGTGGCTGCGGACGACCGCCTCTATATTCTGGGCGACTTTACCTATCGTCTGCCCCTAGCGGATGCCGTGCGCCTGCGCGAGCGCATCGAATGCCAGAACGTGACGCTCATCCGTGGTAACCATGACGGCGACTGGGAAGATCCCGACGTGCCGCAGATTTGGGAAGACGTGCGTGATTACCTGGAGATTGCCCCCGGCTATGCCAAGGGTCATCGTCTGGTTATGAGCCACTACCCCATGCTCAGCTGGAATGGCAAGGCACGTGGCGCCATCATGCTGCACGGGCATATCCACAGCAGGGGAGACCGCACCAATACGCGCAACCGCGATCGCGAACGTCCTATCTTTCGCTACGATGTCGGCCTCGATGCCAACGAGTACAAGCCCGTAAGCCGTGACCAAATCCTAGGCTTCTTTGGATTGTAATTCTCGAACCGTCACGCAAAACGCCACAAAGGGGACGGGCACCTTTGTGGCGGTTCTGGCGCCGTTGCCATTATGGTGGCGGCACCTTTTTTGTCCGTGCGGCGCGGTAGAGTGTAGGCGGTTGAAATTTGCGTCCTTCGAGGAGCTGCTATGAACGAGATCAAGTGCCCACATTGCGGCGAAGTTTTTAAGGTCGACGCGTCCGGCTATGCGGATATCGTCAAGCAAGTGCGCGATGCCGAGTTTTCGCGCGACCTGGATGAGCGTGTGAAGGCGGTCCAGCGCGAGGGCGAGCAAGCGCTGGAACTTGAGCGCTCGCGTTCGATGGCTGCCTTGCAAAAGGCAGAGTCCCAGCGCAACGCTCAGCTTACCGAGCAGAAGAACGCTGCGGCTCAACAGCTGGCACAAGAGGTTGCCAAGCGCGATGCTGAGCTCGCCGAGCTGCGTGCCAAGCTCGAGGGCGCTGCCGCAGAGCGCGAGAGTGCAAGCCAGCGCGCGGCGGTAGAGGCACGAGCCAACGCTCAAAAGGAGAATGCCGAACTCCAGCGCGAGATTGACAATTTGCGTGCGCAGCTGGAGCGCAAAGATGACGAAGCCAAGCTTGTCGAGTCGGCGGCGCGCAATGCCGCTCAAAACGATTTAGCTGCACGTGATGCTCAGATTGCCGAGCTGCAGGCCAGGCTTGCCGCGGCGGACAAGGCCCAGGAGATGGCGCTTGCCGCTGCCGCGGCAGAGTCGCAGCGTGAGCTCGATGCCGCTCGCAGCGAGGCCGAGCGCGCGCTTGCCGACTATCGCGCGAAGGTACAAGAGAGGTTTTCCGCCGCAAAGGCTCAGTCTGAGCGCGAGGCCGAGGGCCTTCGTGCACAGCTTCGTGAGCAAGAACTTTCTGCAAAAATGGAGCTGTCGAAGGCGGTCGCCGCGGCGGAGCGAGAGCGCGATGAGGCGCGTGCCAAACTGACGAGCGAGCTGGCGGTGCGCGATTCTCGCGAGGAACAGGCCAAGGCGGCACACGAGCTCGAGCTTGCGCAGGCCAAGCGCGCGAGCGATGACCTGATTCGCTACAAGGATGAAGAGATCGAGCGCCTTAAGGACATGAAGGTCCGTCTGTCCACCAAGATGGTGGGCGAGTCGCTCGAGCAGCACTGCGAGACCGAGTTTAACCGTCTGCGCATGACGGCATTTCCCAACGCGTACTTCGAGAAGGATAACGATGCGTCCGAGGGTACCAAGGGCGACTTTATCTTCCGCGAGTGCGACGCGAGCGGCAACGAGGTCATTTCGATTATGTTCGAGATGAAAAACGAGAACGACGAGACCGCGACCAAGCATAAAAACGAGGACTTCTTTAAGAAACTCGATCACGATCGTCGCCAGAAAGGCTGTGAGTACGCGGTGCTCTGCACGCTGCTCGAGCCCGAGAGCGAGCTCTATAACGTAGGGATAGTCGACGTGAGCTATCGCTACGAGAAGATGTACGTGATTCGCCCGCAGTTTTTCATTCCCATGATCACGCTCCTTCGCAACGCCGCCATGGGCTCACTGCGCTATAAGCAGGAGCTGGCGGAGTACAAACAGCAGAATATCGACGTCACGAACTTCGAAGCCAAGATGGAGAAGTTCAAGAATGATTTCGGTCGCAACTACGAGATCGCGAGCCGCAAGTTCCAAACGGCAATCGATGAGATCGACAAGACGATTAGCCATCTGCAGAAAACCAAGGAGGCATTGCTGTCCTCCGAGAACAATCTGCGCCTAGCCAACAAGAAGGCCGACGATCTTACCATTCGCAAGCTCACGTGGGGCAACAAGACCATGAAGGCGGCGTTTGACGAGGCGCGCGGGGCTGCGCCAGAGACAAACGATGAGCCAGCCGAGGTGGATTCGTATGAGGTCGAGGATACCGAGTAAGGCATAGCGTATAGTGCAAAAACGGGGCCGCTGGCGATATTGCCAACGGCCCCGCTTCGTTTCGTTCCAGTATGTTCGACTAGTCCTCGAGCAGGTCTTCGATAAAGCCGACGCGGTAGTTTTTGAAGATGACTTCACCGCCGTCTTGCGTGGCGTCCAGATCGACATCGCCCATGATGCCAAAGTCGTGGTCGCCGTCCTCGTCGGCAAAGATCTGGTGCACGTGCCATACGTGCGCGGTCTTCTCGTCGGACTCATCGATGGAAAACATCGCGGCGCTGCGGGCATCTCCGTCGGTGAGGATTTCCTCGTGCAGCTCATGGTAGGCATCGAGGGCCTTTTGCCAGCGGATCTCGCTCATGCCCCAGTCGTTGTCGAGCTCGCCCAGGTCGCGAACGTGCTCACGGGCGGCAAGGGTCACGCGGCGAAAGAGCGCGTTGCGCACCAGCAGCGTGCAGCCGCGGCGGTCCGCCACGACCTCGTCGATGCCCTGTGGCGGCGCGGCATTGAGGGCTGCCGGGTTGCCGGCGTTCTCCCACTCGTCCACCAGGCTCGAGTCCACCGAGCGCACCACAAAGCCCAGCCACGAGATAATGTCGCGCAGGCGCTCGTCGCGCTTCTCGATGGGTACGGTGCGGTCGAGCGAACGGTAGGCCTCTGCCAGGTAGCGAAGCAAAATGCCCTCGGAGCGGGCGATGCCGAGCTTTTGAATGTAACCCTTAAAATCGCTCGCGCTTTCCAGCATATCGCGCAGGACACTCTTGGGAGAGAGCTGGTAGTCGTTTGCCCAGGGCACTTCCTGGCAGTACTTGTCAAAAGCGGCGTCGAGCAAATCCTCGAGCGGCTTTTCGTACGTGACGTCTTGAATGCGCTCCAAGCGTTCCTCATACTCGATGCCGTCGGCCTTCATCTCGGCCATAGCGCGATCGCGTGCGGCGCGCTCCTGTGCGCGCAATACCTGCTTGGGGTCCTCGAGTGTGGCCTCGACCATCGAAATGAGGTCCATGGTATAGGTCTCACTTTCGGGGTCGAGCAGCTCCAGCGCGGCAAGCAAAAACGGCGAGAGCGGCTGGTCGAGCGCAAAGTCCTCGGGCAGGTCGACCGTCAGCGCGTAGTCGATGTCCGGCTCGGCGTCAGCCGGAGCGTCGGGTGCGGGCGGCACCTCGGTGCGCACGACGACGCCGGAGTCGATGAGCGTGGCGAAGATCTCGTCGGCGCGAACCTCGAGCTTGGCCTTCTCTTCGGGGGTCTGCAGGCTTGTCTCGATGAGGTCATGTACGCGGGCTCGGGCATTGCCGCCCTGCTCGACCACGCTAATCACCATAGAGTGCGTGATGCGCAGGCGTGGCTTGAGTGTTTCGGGTTGCGTCTCGATCAGGCGCTCAAAAGTTTGCTTGTTCCAGGAGACAAAGCCCTCGGGGGCCTTTTTCTTTTTAATCTTACGGAGTTTTTTGGGGTCGTCGCCCGCCTTGGCCATAAGCTTGGCATTCTCGATTTCGTGCTCGGGTGCCTCGGCGATTACCATGCCCTCGGTATCGAAGCCCGAGCGACCGGCGCGACCGGCAATTTGATGGAACTCTCGGGCGCGCAGACGACGCATTTTGTAACCATCGAACTTGGTGAGCGCGGTGAGCACCACGGTGTGGATGGGTACGTTGATGCCGACGCCGAGCGTATCGGTACCGCAGATGACGGGCAGCAGGCCCTGCTGCGCCAAGCGCTCGACCAGCAGGCGATAGCGCGGCAACATGCCAGCATGGTGCACGCCGACGCCGCATCCAAGCAGGCGCTTGAGAATCTTGCCAAAGGCCGTGGAGAAGCTCGTTCCCTTTGCCGCTTCTTTGATGGCTTCGCGCTGCTCCTTGCTGGCGATGCCAAAATTGGCGAGCGACTGTGCCGTCGCAAGGGCGGCATCCTGGCTAAAGTGCACGATATAGAGCGGGGCCTCGCCACGGCGCATGGCGAGCTCGACCGTGCCCTCGAGGGAGGTCGTCACATAGTCGTAGCTCAGCGGAACAGGACGCGGGGCATCGACAACCAAGTCGCAAGCAGCGCCGGTGTGCTCCTCGAGCGAGGCGGCGATGGCGGTGACATCGCCGAGCGTGGCGCTCATGAGCATAAACTGCGTGTGGGGCAGGGTGAGCAGCGGTACCTGCCAGGCCCAGCCGCGGTCGGGGTCGGCAAAGTAGTGGAACTCGTCCATGGCGACGCAGCCCACGTCGGCGCCCTCGCCCTCGCGCAGCGCACCGTTGGCAAGGATTTCGGCCGTGCAGCAGATGACGGGCGCCTTGGTATTGATATGCGTATCGCCGGTGATCATGCCGACGTTATCGCGGCCGAGTACCTGTACCAGGTCGAAGAACTTCTCGCTGACCAGGGCTTTGATGGGGGCCGTGTAATAGCAGCGCTTGCCCTGAGCCATGCCCATAAAGAGCATGCCCAGCGCGACGAGCGATTTACCCGATCCGGTCGGTGTGCCTAAAATGACGTGATCGCCGGCGGCTAGGTCCATGAGGGCCTCTTCTTGGTGATCCCACAGCTCAATGCCACGGTCGCTCGTCCATTCAAAGAAGCGTTCGAAGGCCTGATCGGGCGTGAGCCATGGTTCGGGCTCGCTGCCGTCCTCGGGCTCCCACCAGGTGGGAGAGAGCGCGCCGAGCGAGCCAAACTCGGCTTCGGTTCCCGTGCCGCCCGAGAACGAGCTGGCGGCGCCGGCACCGGAGACGGTGCTGGCGGCGGTATCTGTCGTGGTCTGTGCCATGTGTTTGCTTTCTCTCGCGATTGTCCGCCAACTATTATGGCGTAGCGTCGCATCGATGCGTTCGCAGGCAAGAAAATGCAGGAAATGGGCGTTCTGCCCAGCTGTTTGGTGCAGTTGCCAACTAAGTGAGTAGACTTTTTGCAATATCGCGAGCACATGGCTTTTGCGCAAAGGCTCTACCTGCGGTTTTATTATTGGTTACGTGGGTTGTGCTTGGCTATTGCAATAAAGTCTACTCACTTAGATTTGAGGGTCATTTGCTGGCGCCTATTTGCGCTTGTTTGCCGAAGCCGCGACCATCAGAGGCCCCTGGGACTCCTGCGGTAAGCGCTTCTTGCCCTTGCGGGCGCGGTTTTTAAAGTTCTCGACGGCCTCTTCCATGCCGAGGGGCACGTAGGTGAGCTCATCGAGATTGTCGGGCAGGTAGCACGCAAGGCTTTGCTCCTGCGCGCGCCCCGCCGTGAGCTGTTCGTCGCTGGGCAGCGCGTCGGGAGTGGCGCAAATGCCATAGACGGCGGCACCCATCTCGCGCGTGCGGCGCTCGTATTCGGTCTCGGGATGCTCGGGATGGTCGCGGCGAACGTCGTCACTTACCCAAAGTGTGTCGTAGCCGGCCGCGGCAAACTGCCCCAGGGCGTAGTCGCGCAATGGCTTGCTGTCGGTGCGCAGCGTGACGGTGGCGCCGGCTGAAAAAAGCGGGCGGTAGAGCATCAGATGGTCGACATGGACGAGTCGTTTTTTGGCGTACTTGGCCTTAGGCTGCGGCGTGGGAAAGTTGATGGTGATGGCATCGAGCTCGCCTGTGGCAAACAGCTGCGGCAACAATGCGGCGCCTCGGGGCAGGACGAGTGCGTTGGTCAGTTCCTGCTCGCAGATTTTCTGTGCGGCATAGGCGATGCAGATGGGCTCCTGGTCCATGCCGATAAAGAGCGTGTTTGGCTCGTGGGCCGCGCGCTCTACAAGGTACGTTCCCTTGCCGCAGCCAAGATCCAGGTGAAGGTGTTCGAAAGACTTGCTGCCTGCGGGCGCACAGGCCTCGCGCCAATCTCCGGCATAGATTTCAGGGTTCGTCTCAATCGCATCGGCGTAGCGCTCCAGGCGCTCTTCGAGCACAAAGTTCTTAGGCGTGCGAACGTGGACGGCTCCCATGAGGCTCCTTGGTCATAAGTATGGAACGCATAGCTGCGCGTTCCATCAATGGGTTGAAAAAAGGGTAGGCATAGCTTGCCCGAAAGACGCGGTGCGGCTCGACGGCGAGTCGTCGGCGCCTACAGGCGCTTGAGAATCACGTAGCGGTTGAGCTCGCCACTGCGACCGTCGGCATGGAAGCGCTCAAGCTCGCGTACGGGGACCTCTCCGCTCTTGTAGAACGTGCGCACGCCGCGCACCAAGTCGGTGATCTGCTGATCGTCAAAGTGGTGGCAATAGCGGTAAGCATGGCGGTCGTTTTGCCAGCCAATGAGGTGGTCGCCGGCTTCAAACTGCGCGGAATCGTAACCCTCAAACGGCGGGGTGAGCTCGGCGCGGGCCTCGGCTCGAACGGCCTTGCGCGCCATGCGCTCGTCGTTCATAAACTCCCAAAAGCTAATGGCGATGATGCCGCCCGGGCGCGTCTGGCGCACCAGGGCGTCGAGCACGCGCACGCGGTATTCGCACGACGGCACGTGGTGCATAAAGCCAAAACAGACCGAGATATCGGCGAGCGGGGCGTCGAAAAGCACGTCGGGTGTCTCGGCGGGGTTGAGCTTCATGAGGGCATCGAGCACGTCGAGTTCCTGGAAGTGCAGGTTGGGAATGCGCAGGGCGTGACCGTGCGCATCGATAGCCAGGTCTTGGCACGAGTCGACGCCATAGAACTCAAACGGGCAGCTGGCATCTGCCGAGGAGTTTGCGCCGTCGACGCCCTTGGCGGCAAGTGCGCCGCCGGCGGCAAAGTTCTCGAATCGCATATTGCCGCAGGCGAGATCGAAGACGCGGACGGGATGCTCGATTGTGGCGACGTCGAGCTGCTCGAGCGCGATGTCCATAGTGCGCACCCAGCCGGGCCACGGGGCCTGACGCGTATCGGAAAAGGAGGCGGAGTGCTCGCGATAGAACGTGTTGTTGAGCTGGATGAGCGATGAGGCGAAATCGCGGTTCACGGCGCGGAACTCCCTCCGTTGGCGGTGCGGAATTAACAGTACGACCATACTACCGTTAACGCCGCAACGGGGACAACCGGGCTAGGTGCCATTGCTTTGTTTGGACACATTTCCGCAGCTCATATGTGCCCGCAACCGCCGGTTGTCAAAAATCTCACTAGAATAGGTGGCATGCTTTTGGCGGTGGCGGATAGATTTTTAACTGTGCAAGGCGCCTTAAGAACAAAAACGGTCCGGCGGCACGGCTGGCATCACATAGGAGGAACCATGAATGTAGAAACTGCGCAGCGGCTCGCCGACCTTCGCCGCAGCAAAGGCTTTAGCCAAGAAGGGCTGGCGCGAAAGCTGGGGCTGTCGCGCCAGGCGGTCAGTAAATGGGAGCGCGCGGAGAGCTCGCCCGATACCGAGAACCTGATCTCGCTCGCCAAGCTCTATGGCGTGAGCCTGGACGAGCTGCTCAATCCGAGCGATGAGATCGAGGACGATATCGAGTTTGAGAACGAGGACCGCGCCCGCCAGCGCGAGGCCGAGGCGGCAGAGCGCGCACGCACCCATGAGGCGGCGGCACGTGCCACCGAGGCGGCAACACAGGCGAGTGATGCTGCGGCCAAGGCGGCGCAAGCGGCAAGCTGGAGTGCGCAGGCCGCCAATGCTGCTACGGCGCAGGCGACGAGTGGCGGCACAGTTGGCTCGACTCCGGTGAAGGGCCCGTTCCAGTCGTTCCCGTATTGGGCCGTGTGCTGGCTACTGTTCTTTTTGCTGATGTTCCCGTTTGGCGCCGGCCCCTTTGCTGCGCTGATCTTCTTTACGATTCCCATCTATCACTGGGTGGCGCGTGCGCTCGATGGCGATTGGGCGCGCGGTGATATTCAGGTTGGTCCGGCGTCGGTGACGGCTAGGGCTCGGAATGTTTCCGCTGCGGTTGATACTGACGTGGCTACCGCGACCACCGCTGAGCCGATTGCCAAAGAGGGTGATGAATGATGAAGCTTTCGCATGAATCCAAGGTACGCTTGGGCGTTGGCGTCGGAGCGTTTGTACTCATCATTGGGCTTGTCTTTGGCATTTCGCGGCTATTGGCTCATTCCGATATGGTGCGTACGACCGGTATTCTATCTGGCCATTTGTCTGATTTTGACGATATGTTTGACGAGGACGATCTTTTGGATGGTGGTAACTATTCCGCTCGGCCTCAGCAGCTTTCGAGCACGACCTTTGATGCCGATGAGTTCCGCTACCTCGATTTCGATATCAATGCGGCTTCGGTGGACGTCAAGGTTGTTGATGGCAACAAGGCTCGCGTTATAGAGCGGGGGCGCGTTGCCGAGGGTATGGATGCCTCCAAGGCCGCGACGCAAAACATCGCATCCGTCGAGGACTCGACGCTCAAGGTTTCTCAGTTTGGAAGTGATGACGGTAAGGCAATCGATCGCTCAGTTACGGTTGAGCTGCCACGCCGTGTTGCCGAACATCTGAAGGGAGTCAACGCGCACGTGGGCTCGGGTGATCTGCAGATTGCCGGTGTCATCTGTGATGGTTTCGACCTTTTCCTGGGTGCGGGAGATGTAGAGTTTTCGGGCAGCGTGACTGATGCGCTCAGCGCTGAGGTGGGTTCGGGCGATGTGACGTTCGAGCTTTACCAGGCCCCCGCGAAGTCGATGGACGTGAGTGTGGGCTCGGGCGATGTGGAGATGACGGTTCCGAACTCGACGGGCTTTAAGGCGAGCGTCACCTTGGGCAGCGGCGACTTCGAGAGCGATTTCCTTCCGCTTGGCTACGACGGCGAGACCATTTTGAATCTTGAATTCGACAACGGGGATAAGTCTGCCACGTATCGTTTTGAGGTCGGTTCGGGTGACATGTCGTTTGATCCGGAGTGACATGCGGTTTTCGGAGATCGGTACATATAGGCGTGCTCTTTGATGGAGGCGCCGGGGCCGTGACGGGCTCCGGCGCCTTTGCCTTTACAATGGGGGCATGGAACAGATTATCTTGAACATACTTGAGGCCCTGCGTCGCGGCGAGACCGTAGACGACAAGGCGCTCGTCAAACTGATACATGCCGAGGCACGCCGTGAGGGTGCCGACAAGCGCAATCTGGCCAAGCGCCGTCTGCTGCCGTTCTACCAGCGGGTTAAACGTGAGGATCCGGCTCGGTGGGCTGCGTGGAATGTCGATTCCGATCTGGAACGTCAACTGCTGCAGGTGCTACGCATGAAGCCGCGCCGCACGGCTTCGGGCGTAGCGACCATTACCGTCATCACCAAGCCGTGGCCGTGCTCGGGCGATTGCCTGTTTTGCCCCAACGACCTGCGTATGCCCAAAAGCTATTTGCATGCCGAGCCCGCGTGCGCCCGTGCGGAGCAAAATTGCTTCGATCCGTATCTGCAGGTGAGCGCTCGTCTGACCGCGCTTTCGCAGATGGGGCATGCGACCGATAAGATTGAGCTCATTGTGCTCGGTGGCACCTGGAGCGACTATCCGCAAGGGTATCAGACATGGTTTATGTCGGAGCTTTTCCGTGCGCTCAATGACGATGCCGTCGCCGGCGTAGCGGCCAACCCCATGTTGGCGCGTCCGGGCATCAGCCGTGCCGAGGCGGGGCGTCTGCTCGACGATGCACCCGCCGATGCCCTGCCGCCGGTGGTAGCGGAGCGCCGCGAGCGCTATCGGGCTGCCGGCATTGCGACAGACGAGGCCGAGCTCGCTGCCGGCGTTGCCGACGAGCAGGAGCGTGTGGATGCTGCCGTGGGCGGCTATAACCGTGCGGTGCGTCGTCTGTACGGCCCCGGTACGCCGTGGGGCGAGGTCACCGAGTGGCAGACGGCAACGATGGAGGAGCTCGAGCGTCAGCAGCGCATCAACGAGACGGCGAAGCATCGCGTGGTGGGACTCGTTATCGAGACGCGCCCCGATGCCGTAACGCCGCAGGCGCTTACGCTCATCCGCCGCCTGGGCTGCACCAAGATCCAGATGGGCATCCAGAGCCTCGACCAGTACCTGCTCGATATCAACGAGCGTCGCATTTTGGTGGGGCAAATCGAGCGGGCGTTTTCGCTTGCGCGCCTGTTTGGCTTTAAGATCCACGCGCATTTTATGCTCAACTTGCTGGGTGCCACACCCGAGGGGGACAAGCGCGACTACGAGCGCTTTATGACCGAGGGGGCCTTTATGCCCGACGAGGTCAAGGTCTACCCGTGCGCGCTCATCGAGGGCTCGCGTCTGGTGGGCTGTTACGAGCGCGGCGAGTGGCGCCCCTATACCGAGGAGGAGCTGCTCGACGTGCTAGCCGATGACATCGTGGTGACGCCGCCGTTCTGCCGTATCAGCCGCATGATCCGCGATTTTAGCTCCGACGACATTATGGTGGGCAACAAGAAGCCCAACCTGCGTCAGCTCGTAGAGAACCGCCTGGCTGCTCGGGGTGACGGTGCGACGGTGCGTGAGATTCGCTATCGCGAGATCAGCACGGCGGGTGCCGACTTGGATGAGCTGACCCTTGACGAGGATGTAGCGTACGAGACGCCGGTGACGCACGAGCGCTTTTTGCAGTGGGTGACGCCGCAGGGCAAGATTGCGGGCTTTTTGCGCCTGTCGCTGCCCGACCATTCGTTTGTTGCCGCGCATGCGGACGAGTTGCCGACGACGCCGGACGAGGCGATGATTCGCGAGGTGCACGTGTACGGCATGGCGGCGCGCGTGGGCGACCAGGGCCAGGCGGCGCAGCATCATGGACTGGGGCGGTCGCTGGTGGAGCGTGCGTGCGAGATTGCCCGGGATGCGGGTTATGCGCGCATCAACGTGATCAGCTCGATTGGCACACGCGAGTACTATCGCCATTTGGGTTTTTACGACCATGGACTCTATCTGCAAAAGGAGCTCTAAATGAACAAGCCGAGTGTTTCTGCCGGCGTTGTTGCCGGCGTTGCTCTGGGAGCCGCGGCGCTTGGTGCGGCCGCTGTCGCTGTTCGTGCTGCCTGTCTGCAGGTTGCGCGAACCCGCAATGGGTTGGCGCGTGTGAAACGCGTGCACGATGAGGGCGGCGATGAAGTCCGCGTATTGGTGCAAGGCGGTGTCTACCAAAGCGCGAGTTACGTCGGCGAGCGCTGGGCGCAGCCCGTCTTTGCGTATTATCGCGCGTTTGACGACGTGTTTGAGGCCGAGGATGCGATGCGTGACGTTTATGGTCACGGTATCAGCCGTATGCTTATGCTAGGTGGCGGCGGGTTTGCCTATCCCAAATTTGCGCTGATGTCGCATGAGGGCCTGCGCATGGACGTTATCGAGTATGACGGAGAGATTACGCGCCTGGCGCGCCGCTGGTTCTACCTAGACGAGCTAGAGCGCGCGGCGGGCGATCGCCTGCGGGTGATAACCGCTGAGGCTCGCTCGTATCTGGGTGTGACGAGCGTGGGCCATCGTCGCTACGACGTGGTCGTGAGCGATTGCTTTGGCGGTGCCGAGCCCGTACGCGAGCTGGCGACGGTTGAGGCGTTGCGTTTAGTGCGGGGCAGCCTGAACCCCGGGGGTATCTACGTTGCCAATATCGTGAGCGCAAACGAGGGGAGCGATGTAACGTTCCTGCGCGACTGCGCTGCCACGGCACTCGAGGTATTCGCCCACGCCTGGGTGGTCCCCTGTGGCGATACAGAGTTCGGCGGCGAGGAAAACTACCTGCTCATCGCCAGCGACGGGAACTATGCCTTTGCCGAAGCCGTGCCCTTTGACGCCGACTTCCTCGGCGCCGTCCTTCACGACTAGCGCGTCTTTCTGCGACCAGTCTTTCTGGGACGGGGCTTTTTAGCTGCTTTCGGATGCCGGCTCGCTCCACATCGGGAGCAGTCAATTTGGGACGGGGCTATTTTAGCTATCCCTGCCACTAATCGGACAAACCTTTCGCTTTACCTGCAAGGGCAGCTAAAATAGCCCCGTCCCAAATTGACTGCTCATATAGTCAGCCCCGTTTTATGCGTGGTCGCGCCAGCTGCGGACACGCTGCTTCATACCCTCTATGTCGAGCACGCCTTCGGCAAAGCCCTTACGCACGAGCTCTTCGGGAACGAACTCATCGTAACGATCAAAGTAAGGCACCTCGCCGGGATAGACGAGCTCGATGGGATCGAAGTCCTTCTCGGCCTCGGCGGCGAGTACCTCAAAGAACGTCTCTTCGTCGGCCTTCATCTTAAACTGCATAAAGTACGGGCGCGACGGGTCGAGTCCGCGAAGGCCCAGCTCCGCGGCACATTTAATCTTGAGCATGCGCTCGAGCGCCAAAAAGGCATAGCTGCCCAGCCAGGGGAAGAGCACCCAGGTGTCGCCGCCCAGGTTAATGAGCGGCCTAGTGCCCGCACCCGAAATCTCGGCCGTATGGCGAGCCTGCGCCAGACGGGCTCGCGCGTTACCCATAAGGTATGGATACGCGGCATGTTCGTTGAGCGCTTTACGCATGCGCTCGAGTACATGCGTGTTGATGTCGCCGGGGCAATCGCCAAAGTAAGCCGGCACACGGCCCTTGACCTGCGTGGCAAAGACGGTATGGCGCTTCCAGTCCACTTCCTCGACAATCCAGCAGTGCCCGGCGATGGCGATGCGTTCACCGGGCGGTGGGGGATTGACGATCGTGCCCAGCTCGGCCGACTCGCTGCGGACGGTGAACTCCTCGTTTTCCTGGAACACGGCGTAGAACTTAAAATTGTTGATGATGCGCTCGCCCGCGAGGCCCACGATGAGCCCGCCGCCCTCGGTGACCTGGATATGGTCGATCTTAATGAGGTGACGCAGCAGCACGCGATAGTCATCGGCTGAGACGCGGTGGAAATAACTGAGCGTGAGCACGCGCTGGGCAAGTTCTGCCGGCGTGAGCTCTCCGGTGCTGGCAAGCGTCGACATAGTCTGGTGATAGAGCAGACTGTAGGGGAGTCGATCGAGCTCGGGCGGCTCGACCCACTTTTCCTCGCGATAGAGTTGTACGAGTGCGATGCCCTGCAGGAGCTTCCACGGAATGGTTTCGGGCATCATCGTGCGCGGCTCGGGTTCTTCCTCGCGCATGACAAACCACATCTCGGGCGGAAGGTCGCGGCGTCCCGTGCGGCCCATTCGCTGCAAAAAGGAACTGACGGTAAATGGCGCATCGATCTGAAATGCACGCTCCAGACGGCCGATATCGATGCCAAGCTCAAGCGTAGAGGTGGTGACGGTCGTCTGTGCCTGCTCTTCATCGCGCATGAGCTCTTCTGCCGTCTCGCGCAACGATGCCGAAAGATTGCCGTGATGGATGAGGAAACGGTCAGGCTCGTGTCGGCTCTCGCAGTAGCTGCGCAGCATGGAACATACGGCCTCTGCCTCCTCGCGCGAGTTGGCAAAGACCAGACACTTGCGCCCGCGGGTGTGTTCGAAGATATAGCCCATGCCGGGATCGGCGTTGTCGGGTGCGGTGTCGGTGGGGTTGAGGAGCGCTTGCTCGGCGGCCCGGGGGATGTCGACTTCGCCCTCGGGGGCCGAAGAAGTGCAGCGGTTCCCGGAGCTAGCCTTACCCTGTGCCCGTTCGCGACGTTGACGGCGCTCCTCCTGTGTGGGCTGTCCGCTGTGGCTCATGCCTTGGGTGTCGGCCGGCAGCGCCGTGGGTGCCGCTGCCTCAATGCGCTCGGAGGCAAGCACTTCGGCCTCTTGAGGACCCATGCTCTCGAATCCCCGCTGCTGTGCCTGGGGACCCGAGTTATAGAAGTGCTCCATGGAGATGCGCCATACGCGGCGCGGTTCCTCAAAACGGGGGATAACGCAGTCACGTCCCGTTCCCTGTGAGAGAAAAGCGCCCGTGCGCTCGGGGTCGCCGATGGTGGCCGAAAGGCCAATGCGTCGAGGCTGCACGCCGGCCATGCGCGAGAGTCGCTCGATAAGGCAGAGCGTCTGCCCGCCACGGTCGCCGCGCATGAGCGAGTGGACCTCGTCGATGACCACATAGCGCAGGTCGCAAAACATGCGCGGGATCGCCATGTGCTTATGGATCAGGAGCGCCTCGAGTGACTCGGGCGTAATCTGCAAGATGCCGCTCGGCTTTTTGATGAGCTTAGCCTTGTGCGACTGCGAGACATCGCCATGCCAGTGCCAGACAGGGATATCGGCCTCTTCGCAGAGGTCGTTAAGGCGGACGAACTGATCATTGATGAGCGCCTTGAGGGGGCCGATGTAGAGGGCGCCCACGCTCGCGGGCGGCTTCTCCCAAAACTCGGTCAGGATGGGAAAGAAGGCCGCCTCGGTTTTGCCGGAAGCCGTGGATGCCGTCAGGAGCACATTGTCTTGTGTGTTAAAGATGGCATCTGCCGCCGCAACCTGAATGGAGCGGAGACTCTCCCAATCGTGGGAGTAGATGAAGTCTTGGATAAACGGGGCGTAGCGGTCAAAGGCGTTCACGGGGCCTCCTTTCAAAAGCGAATCTCTCAACGCGGCGGGCAGTGGCTTGCTGCATGACTGCTTCAATGTTTGCCCAGATAAAACCTGCCAAAATAAACCTGTCCCTTTTTGGCAGGTTAGATGGCGAATTCGGCGAAGTTGCGGTCGGCGCCTGCGGTGCCGGTGTCGTCTGTTGCGGCTGCTGGCGCGTCACCGCCGACGCTTTGCAGCAGCTCGGCCACGTTGGCGTCGGGGTTTTGGCATAGGATGTCGAGCAGCTCGATAAAGTCACGAATGACTTCGCGCGGCGTCAGATGCGTGTCGGCTCCCACGCGACCGAACTCAATCTTGAGGAAGTCCACCAGGTCGCTCTCGGTAAGCGTGGGCGTCCAGCCAAAGTAGCCGGCGTGAATTTGCATGAGTTTTTCGATCAGCACCAGCAACTCTTCGTAGGTGAGTGGCTGCAGACGGATGATGGGCGCGAGCATGTCCTTAAGGTCCTCGCGTGCAAAGCGGCCCTGAGCGAGTCGGCTGCGCAGGGCCTCGTAGGAGAACACGCCGCGGCGGCGGTCTTCGATGGAGGTTGGCGTGCCGCCCATGATCATGCCCAGGTACTGCGCCTTGCCCTGGAGCGTGTCATTGTACATGGTCAGGATCTTCTCGTAGTTGTATTGGCGCGTGATCGCGTTGGGAATCTTATACAGATTCACGAGTTCGTCGATGAGCACCAGCATGCCCTTGTAGCCGCTGCAGACCAAAAAGCGCGCAATGAGTTTAACGTAGTCGTACCAGTCGTCATCGCTGATGATGGTTGAGGAACCCAGTTCGGCGCGAGCCTCGCTCTTGGTGCGGTATTCGCCGCGGATCCATTTGGTTACGCGGCTCATGGCCTCTTCATCGCCCTCGGATACGGCCGTGCGGTAGCGGCGGAGCATGCGGGCGAAGTCGAAGCCGTGGACCATCTCCTCGAGCGGGGCCAGTTGGGCATTGACGACCGACTCGTCGACGTCGGCACACGAGGCGACCCAGCGATCCAGAATAAGGTTGAGCGCACCGCCCTCGGGGCGCGTCTTGGTCGATATGTTGCGGATGAGCTCACGGTAGGTGGCAAGGCCCTGCCCCTGACCGCCCTGCAGGCGGCGCTCGGGCGACAGGTCGGCATCGGCGACGACGAACCCCTCGCCCATGGCGTGCGTGCGGATGGTCTGGAGCAAAAAGCTCTTGCCTGCGCCGTAGCGACCGACCAGAAACCGGAAGCTCGCGCCACCGTCGGCGATGAGACTCAAATCGGTGAGCAGGGCGCGGATCTCGACCTCGCGCCCTACGGTGATATAGGGAAGGCCGATGCGCGGGACCACACCGCCCTTGAGTGAGTTGAGAATGACGGCAGCGACGCGCTTGGGCACGCGGGGTGCTGCGGATGCGGTATCACTCATGGTCTAGGTATCCTCTCACGTCTGCTTCGTAATCCTCGATAATTTGCGGTCCTGCCGCGCCGAACTCGATAACGGTGTCTCCCACCAGGTCAAAGAGCGTCTCGTTGATGCTGTCGACGAGCATATCCTCGCTCTGGCCCGACCTCTCCACTGCCGATGTCGCTTGCGCTGTGTTTTGCTCGAGGAGCGCGCGAAGAAAGGCATCTTCGGCGGGCGCGAGTTTGTTCGTAGCTTCGGCAGACGCGGGCGTTACGGGTGCGGGCGCAGGCACGAGGAGCGGTGCCATGACGCCAAACTCTTCGGCGGAGGCAGTCGGCTTGTCGGGTTCGTCTTGCTGAATGGTCATCTCGCCAGGTTCGGCAGTCATGCCGGGCGCAGACTCGCGGCCCGGCTGCTCGATAAGCGTTGCCTCGGCTTCCACGGGCGTGCCGTCCTCGCGCTCCTCATCAATCAAAAGCGCTTCACGCGTTTGCGCGGCGGCGCTCCGAATGTGCCCCAGCTGGCTCAAATCGATATCGATCTTGACGGGCTGGTGTGCGGCATCCCACGAAAGCCATGCCACGATCTCGTCATCGATGATTTTGGCCAGATATTTGGGGACCTTTTCCTCCTTCAGGGGGTGGGCGGGGGCTAGGGCCAGGCGCAGACGTTGGTCGCAGGCGCGCATCATCTCACCAAGCTTGCTGCTCTTTTGCCTGCTGCCGTGAATTCGCATGCATTCCCAAAAACCATTTTGGCAGCGGTAGATATGGATGGGGTCAAGACGGTATTCGCAGTCCTCGTGGCGCTCGGGCGCAAAGAACACGGCCGAGGCAAACATGGTATAAGGCATGGCCGTCTCCTCCCCAAACAAGCTCGCCACGATACCGGTCTTTCGATGCGTGTCATAGTAGCGCGCCATGCGGACGTACACGGCACATGCCACGTGGCGTAGGTCGCGATGGTGGCTGCGATCGAGTCTAGAGTTATCGAGGTTATACGTGGAGAGGGCGTTGATAGCGGCCATGAGTCGCTCCTCGCCCGCCTCGTCGGGCGGGAGGGGGAGCGTAGGCTCGGAGGTCTTGCGACGCGCAGGCGCCAGGTCCGGCGGCGTCGGTGCAGATGCAAGGTCTCGAGCCGCGCGCCGCAGCTCGATAAGGGCGTTATCGAACATGACGGTTTTAGAGTCGCGAAGCAGTTTGGGGTCGAGCCCGTGGAAAACGGCGTAATCTTGCAACCACACGCGTGCAAACCGGTCGATGCCGGGCTCGAAGGCACGATAGGCATTCCAAAAGGCCTTGATCTTGCTAAAGCCATCGAGTGGGTCATCTACGCCAATGCCGCAGATCAGCTCATAGAGATACAGGAAGGCAAAGGACGTAGACGTTTCCTCGACAGTTCCGCGGCGCACTTGGGCACGCCAGGTAAAGTAGCCGCGCAACTGTCGATCGCTCATGGCATTGTAGGTGGGAAAGTACGACTTAAAGGTGCCGTTGTAGGGACAATCGTCCTCGAAGTCGGCCATCAGCAGGCCTTGGCGGTAAAAGAGCTCCGCCTCCGATAGCCAACGTCCCGCGCCGCCTTTGGGATCATCTTGCCAGCGCGATATCTCGCGCATCTTGCGGTACTGGTCGGGGAGGAAGTTCTGCATCTGTCGACCGGTCTTGAGAATCGGCTCGTCAGCATAGATTTCGTTTGAGAAGCGGGCGGACTGATGGGTCCGGGCCTCGGCCATAATGCGCTCGATGAGCATCTTGACGTCCTGGTCGGCCACCGCTTCTCCTCTCCTAACGCAGCTTCGGTGACCTCATATCATAGCACAGCATCAAACAGGTGTTCGAGAAACCGCTACGTAGATAGATTTAGAACAAGAGGGCGTAGATGACCGCCACGACGACGGAGGGGAGCATGTTGGCCGTGCGGAAGGTCTGAGGTCGAATAAGGTTAACCCCAACACAGAAGATGAGCATAGAGCCCACAAGCGAAAGGCTGTCGAGGGCTGCGGTGGTCATGATGGGGGAGAGTGCGCCGGCAAAAAGCGTGATCGTGCCCTGGAATACGGCAACGGGCAGGGCCGAGAAGATGCAGCCGCGGCCAAGCGAGGCCGTCATGGTGCAGACGATGATGCAGTCCAGCGCGCCCTTCAGGGCAAGCGTGGACCAGTCGCCGAGCAGACCGTCCTGAATCGATCCTACGATGGCCATGGCACCGATACACACGGTGAGCGATGCCGAGACAAAGGCGTTGGTGAACTCGTTGTCGCCTTCGCTGCCGGTTTTGCGCTTGAGCCATTCGCCGAGGTTCTCGATGGCGGCCTCCAGGTTGATGGCCTCGCCGATGAGCGAACCGAGGGCAAATGAGACGATAAGCATGGTGGTGCCGGTGGTCGCCAACGCCTCTCCATCGATAACGAGCATCTTTTGCATGGTGCCGCCCAGGCCGATAAACAGAACACACAACCCCGACGCCTTCATGAGCGTGTCTTGGATGCGAGGCGTAATGAAGCGCCCACCCATAAGGCCAAGCAGACCGCCCGCGATCAAAAGCGCGACGTTGATGATCGTTCCTAAACCCGGCATGGACCCTCCTGTAATTGATGCCAACGCGGCAATCGTAGCAGAACGGGGAGGGGGCGCTCAGTATCCGAGCCAAGCGGCGGTTAGCGGTCTAGGACAGGATGGGGCTAAAGTCGAAGCGCAGCGTTATGAGGTGCTGTGGGGATTCGATGGCTGCGGCAATGATGTCGGCATCTCGTGCGCGATCGAACCCTTCAAGTTCCATTTGATAGGGGACGTCTTCTTGGATACCGATGCGACGAGGAACCAAAAGCTTGGTTCCGTCGAATTCTTCGGTTCGCGTTCCGTCTGCTGCAACGGAATAAAGGTGTAACTTGGCGGTCGTTGTGGCATCAAGTGCCGAGATAGCTTGGATATCGTTCGATGCGCTCTTTGCTCCCACTGCTGTAAGTGCCGTAGGCGCGACGACTTCGCCCGAAGGCAAAAAGACGGTATTGGGGAATGCGATGAGGATATTTTTGCGGCGGGGCGCATTGGCAGCGACTGGCTCAATGCTTGCAGCATCGACGGTTTCCGTGTGGTCGAGCGCGACCATCATGCAACAGTTGCCTTCGTCGACACCTGGGGGAGCGGCAAAGTCCAGGCCGTCTTTCGGTTGGGAATCGCCTAGTTCGGTGGCGCTTCCGCTTGGCTTCTCGAGAGGAACCGCAGCGTTGTCTTCTGATGATGCATCGTCAACATGTGCCGGTGCGTCTGCGACCTCGTCTTTGGGGGATTTGTCATTATCGCTCGATATAGGAGCGGCAATCTCGACGGACCCCACTCCGTGCCATGTCATTTGGAGCAGCGCCGGATCGGTGAGAATGCGCTGCACGCCCGGCGCCTGGGCATCGATATTGATGGGGGCGGGTTCTGATCCGCGCGTGAGGTTAAGCGAGCCCTTCTGCCTGGTGCTTTGAGCCTTTTGGTCGTCCGCGTCGCCAGCGTAGAACAGCAAAGGCGCATCTCCCGTTGCGATGGCTTCGGTGTCCGCCTTGGTCAGCCGCAGCGACGCCGTAAAGGAGATGATGGGCTGCGCGCCATCGACATTCGAGGGAACGCAGCCCAGGCATACACCCCCTTCTTCTTCATGGGCCGCGCTGTCGAAGACGACTTTTGCCCCGTTCGCCGAGTCATCGACCGAGACAATATCGATGCGCAGCTCTAAGTCGCATGGGTCGCCATCGGCGTCGACTGCAGCCGATTTCCATGTGCAGACGGCGCAACCTGTCCGGGGGCCGCTCTCCTTGTCCGGTCGATTGATATCCACGACTATCGAGTCGACCGTATTGCGGTGAAGGCATCCCGAGGTTCGGACCGTGGCATGTGCGAGCGAAAAACGTTGGCAGGCGACGATACCCGACGAATTCGACGCGGGGTTCAGAGCTTGCGGTAAGGAGCTTGCGGTAAGGAGCTTGCCGTGGCGGGCGTCGCCCAAGCGGCGAGAGGCGTACCGCTCGCCAGTGCGCTGCAGAGCGCGGCAACGGGCAAAAGGTTTTTGGGTGCCATGGTTCTCCTATTTATTCCGCGTACTCCGGTCGTGCTTGGCTATTGGTTGCGTTTGATGTGCAGGCCAAGGCACGTCAGTCCTGCTCCCACCGTGGCGACGCCTACCGCAATGAGTTGCCGGGTGTCGCTCGTCTGGACGAGCGGCTCGTGACGGCTGCCGCGATTAAGGCCCGAAAGATCGACGGTCACTTCTGTGGCCGCCTGCGTTTGCTCTTGTTGAGCAAAGGCATTGCGGGTGCGGACGCCAAGATGCCGACGATGGCGGCCAGTGCAATCGCCTTAGGACGTGGCGTGCGCACCGGGTTCGACCGTCCAGGTGATGCTTGCCACTTGATCTCCCGTACCGGTGGCGTGGTAGATGTCACGCGTGACGCGGGCGACGTGGCCACTCACATTGAGCCTAATTTTGTCCGTTCCGTCGGCAATGTCCTTGTACTTCATGTCGAAGCTTGCGTCTTTGGAAAGATCGAGGCCCGTAGTCTGAGTCACCGAGCTGGCATCCTTTTCTGCCTTATCGGGGCCAACCTTAAAATCGATGGAGTTCTGGGCCGAGCCCGTCTTTGCGTCTGCAACGATTGTCCAGTCGTTCTTGGCCGTGACCTTCATGTTGGTGACGTGGATGCCGTATGCCGAGAGGTTGTCGATGGTAATCGTATTGTCGGAGGGTCCTACAAGCGTTCCGTCGGCTTTGGCGGCAAAGGGGATGACCGTTGGCGCCTTAAACGAAACATTGCTAATGTCGGCCTTCACCGTCACATCGGTGGTTCCAACGCGCACCTCTGCCATGGCCGCCGTTGGCGCGGCGCCCATCGCAAGTGCGAGCGTAAGCCCTGCGCCCACGGCGAGTGCCCTGGCTCCGCTCAGGTTCATGGGTGTGTTCATAATCGATCCTTTCTGCTCGTCACGGACTGTTTCCGTGATGGTTGGACGAATGGGGACAGGGTGCTGCCCCTGCGAGCGCGTCGGCCACTAGCCTTCTGCCTGTGCCACCCGCACTTTGACGCGCGTCGGATTGCCGTGGGTGTCGTAGGTCTTGGCATCGAGTGCCTGAATCTCGATATATGCCTCGCCTTCTTGGATATCGCCGGCGGGGCAGGTCTCAACCGTCTTGCCGGCTTCGACCACACCGGACTCATAGATGGTCTCGTCGTTTTGAATCACGCGGAAGCGCTGGGGAAACTTGTTGTCTTGGACGTTTTGCACGTTGACGCGCAACTTGCCGCCTTCCTGCAACTGTGCGACCGGCGCGACCGAGATCGTCATCATGTTGTCGCGGACGATGGCGTCGAGCTCATCCTGGATTTCTTGGCGCGATTTACCTTCTGCCGTCGTGACTGAGGCGCCCGCTTCGGGCACGGGCTGCGACTGCCAGGCGTATAGCCCTACGGCGATGAGGGCGCAGACGACAGCCAGGCAGACAACGACGAGTTTCTTGCGACGCCCCAGTCCTGCAAGGCGGGGCGGCTTCTTCGCACTCATGCGGCGTCCTTGGTGGTGTAGACACGTGCGAACGTGGACGGGTCCGCTCCAAAGAGCATGTGAAGCATCAGGCGGCGCGAGTAGATGAGCTCGTCGAAGTCGTGAGGGAGCTCGATGTTGTGGATACGCGCGATGTGGTGGGCGAGCGCCGAGAACGACTCGGGGTCGCAGATCACATCGGTGGTGACGTGGTAGACCTCCGTACCTGGAAATGCATCTTCGTCGAAAGGCAAGAGATAGGGGTCGTCATCGACTTCGATGGCGAAACCGTATTGGGGCCAGTAATATGCCATGGAAACCTCCCTGCTCTGGGGCCAAAACTCCTATTGGTTTGGCTGTCGATGCCGACCGTATCAGCCGCAACTTGCCCAATAACTAACCAATTGCTTGACGAGCCGATATCTCCGCAGGTAAAAGCATGTGAAAAAAATCTCAACTATTTTTGACTGATAAATGCACATGTTGTGGCTGCGCGGCAACGTGTGGCAAAAGCGTCGCTTGTCTCGAAAATTCCACCGTTCGCCGAATTGCGCGAACGTTAAAAACGTCAATTATGGAGACGGTCTCGAACATGTCGGTGAAACGATGCGGTAACATTTCCCTGCAAACACTGTAGTTAGCTAAAGGGGGAGTTCGCGTGTCTGCAACCATCAAACCCTTCACCGACGAGTTCGAAGAGTATGGTCGCGATGAGTCTCGCACATCGGGCGAGGCCTCGAGCATCTCGTTTCCGACAACGGAGGACGAGGTCCGCGCCATTATGGAAAAGCTCCATGCCGAGCGTGTCCCGGTGACGGTTCAGGGCGCCCGGACCGGTCTTGCCGCCGGCGCCGTGCCTCATGGCGGTCACATTCTCAATACTTCCCGCATGAATCGCTACCTAGGCATTCGCCGCGATGAGCAGGGCCGCTTTCTTTTGCGCGTGGCGCCCGGCGTCGTGCTGTCTGAACTGCGCAAGCAACTGGGCAAGAAAGTGCTGCCGACTGCCGGCTGGGACCAGGCATCGCTTGAGGCCTACGAGGAGTTCCAGGAAGCTCCCGAGCAATTCTTTCCTACCGATCCCACCGAGGCATCTGCCTGCCTGGGCGGTATGGCGGCATGCAACGCTTCCGGCGCCCGTAGCTACGCTTACGGCCCCATGCGCCCTCACGTCACGGGCCTTCATGTCGTGCTGACCGATGGCGACCTGCTCGAGCTTCACCGTGGCGAGGTTTTTGCACAGGGCCGTCGCCTTTCGCTCGTCACGGTGCAGGGCCGCACGCTCGAGCTCGACCTTCCCGACTACACCATGCCCAAGACCAAAAATGCTTCGGGCTATTTCGTTGCTGACGATATGGATGCCATCGATCTGTTTATCGGTGCGTGTGGCACACTCGGCGTCATCACCGAGCTCGAGATTGCCCTGCAGGCGGCGCCTGCGGTCGTTTGGGGCGTGAGCTGCTTCTTTGACAGCGAAGACAAGGCCGTGTCCTTCACCGATTCTGTACGTCCCGTCCTGTCCCACGCGGCTGCCATCGAATATTTCGATGCGGGTGCCCTGGATATCCTGCGTCGTCAGCGCGAGCAGTCGACCGCGTTCGCCTCGCTGCCGGCGCTCGACAAAGACGCCAAGGTCTGTGTCTACGTGGAGCTCGACTGCGACGACGAAGCCCAGGCGACTGAGGAGCTGTATCACTTGGGGTGGGTACTGGAGCTTGCGGGCGGCAGCGACGATGCGACATGGGTCGCGCGCACCGAGGTCGATCGCGAGTGTCAGCGATTCTTCCGCCATGCGGTGCCCGAGAGCGTCAACATGCTCATCGACGAGCGTCGCCGCACGGACCCCACCATTACCAAGCTGGGGTCGGATATGTCGGTGCCCAACGCGCACTTGGCCGATGTCATCGCCCTTTATCGCCGCACGTTGGCCGAAAGTGGGCTTGAATCTGCCGCCTGGGGGCACATCGGTAACAACCATCTGCATGTGAACATTCTGCCGCGCGATGCGCGGGATTACCGCCGCGGCGAAGAGCTCTTTGCCCAGTGGGCTTCCGAGGTCACGGCCATGGGCGGCGCCGTCTCCGCCGAACACGGCGTCGGCAAGATCAAGGCGGGCTTCTTGGAGACGATGTACGGTCACGAGGCCATGGTCGAGTCGGCGCGGCTCAAGCTCCAGCTCGATCCTGCCGGGCAGCTGGGCCGCGGTAACCTGTTTTCGGAGAAGCTCTTGGATGAGCTCGTCCAGAAAGGGGGCGCGTGAAGATGAGCGATTTCCATATGGTGGTGTGCGTCAAGGCGGTGCCGGGCAGCACCGAGGTCAAGATGGACCCCAAGACCAATACCATCGTGCGCGATGGCAAGCAGTCGGTCATTAATCCCTTTGACGCGAGCGCTTTGGAATGCGCGCTGGCGCTGAAGGACGACTTTATCGGCTTTGGCATGGACGTGCGCGTAACGGTGGTGTCGATGGGCATCCCCGCGACTGAATCGCTATTGCGCGACTGCATCGCCCGAGGCGCCGATGACGCACTGCTGCTAACCGATCGCGCCTTTGCAGGTGCCGATACCCTGGCAACCACCTATGCCCTCAAGTGCGGTATCGAGGCGCTCGACGAGGACTTCGACCTGCTCATCTGCGGCAAGATGGCGGTGGACGGCGATACGGCCCAGATTGGTCCCGAGCTTGCCGGTGCCTTCGAGATTCCCTGCGTGACCGACGTGAGCTGCGTGCAGAGTGCGGGCTTTACGACCTGTGGTTCACTGGCGCTTGTTCACGGCTGCGATGCCGGCGAGGAGACGGTCTATCTTGAGATGCCGTGCGCGATGACGACTGCCAAGGAGATTGGCCAACTGCGCATGCCGAGTATCGCCGGTATTCGTGCGGCCGAGGAGGCGGACGTGCGCGTGGTCAACGCTGCCGACGTGAACGCCGACCCCGCGCGCTGCGGTCTTGCCGGCTCGCCGACACAGGTCGTACGATCGTTTGTGCCCGACCGCGACCAAACGTGCGAGACCGTTGACGGAACGGCGTCCGAGCAGGCGGCGAAACTTGCCAAGATTATCGAGGGGATGGCATAGATGAGCGGACTGATTATCGATAGCGAAGCCTGTATCGGCTGTGGTCGCTGCGTTCGCGCCTGTGCCTCGGGCGGCATCGTAGTGGAAGGCGAGCGGCCCAACCGTTGCGCCCGCGTAACCGACGGCTGCATCCTATGCGGCGGGTGCGTCGACGCTTGCCCCGTCAATGCCATTTCGATCGAGCGCGAGGAGGCCGCCGGCGCGGTTGACCTCGATGCATATCGAGACATTTGGGTATTCGCGCAGACCGACGAGCACGATACGGTGGCTCCCGTTGCCTTCGAGCTCATGGGCAAGGGCCGTGAGCTTGCGGATACACGCGGCTGTCGCCTGGTGGCGCTGGTCGGCATGGGCCCCGAGGGTTCTCTCGGTGACCTGGAGCATCTGGTTTGCGCCGGTGCAGACGAGGTCCTGATCTGTCGCGACGAGCGTCTGCGCCAGAACGATGTGGAGGTCTACGCCCGCCTCATCTGCGATTTGGTGGCAGAGCGCAAGCCCGAGGCCATTCTGTACGGAGCGACCGCCTTTGGCCGCGAACTGGCACCCGGCGTTGCCGTGCGTTTGCAGACGGGCCTTACGGCTGACTGCACCGTGCTTTCGATGGATACGGAGACGGGGCTGCTGCAACAGACGCGTCCGGCGTTTGGCGGCAACCTGATGGCCACCATCGTCTGCCCCAATCATCGTCCCCAGATGGCAACGGTGCGCCCCGGCATCTTTAAGGCGCCCGACTTTGACTACGGTCGCTCCGGCACGATCACCCAGATAGCACTTGCGGATGATGCTAAGGCTCGTGTCGAGATCTCGATTCCCGCCGAGGAGTGGGGACAGCAGGCTTCAATCGCCGATGCCGAGCGCCTGGTCGTGGTAGGTCGCGGCATTGGTTCCAAGAAAAACCTGCCGCTGATGCGAAGGCTCGCCGAGGCTCTGGGAGCCGAGCTTGGCTGCACGCGACCCGTCGTGGAGGCCGGCTGGTTGGAGTATCGCCATCAGATTGGCCAGACGGGCGTATCGGTTTCGCCCAAGATTCTTGTGAGTATCGGTGTTTCGGGCGCCATCCAGCATCTTGCCGGCATCGGTGGGGCGGAATGCATTATCGCCATCAACGAGGACCCGGATGCCCCCATCTTTGGTGCTGCCCAGTACAAGGTTGTCGGTGATGCCGTCGAGGTCGTCGAGGAGCTGCTAGCCCAGCTTGAGCGCTAGGCGCGCGCCAGCCAGTCGCGCATCTCTTCCTTAAGACGGCTCCAGGTTGCCTGTGTGGCGGGGTCGGTAAAGGGCTGCGTAATACCAAAGGGCGCGTCGAGCAGGCGGTAGATATCGCCCTGCTCGCGCGCCAGCGCGCGGCTCGCCGGATAGACGAGCTCAAACATAAAGCAGATGAGTCCTACCAGGTAGTCCGCGGGCTCGTCGCGTTCATCACGTGCGACGCAGCGGCGCTCGTCAAAGGCGGCCAACGTCGGCGCCGAGAAGTGGCTGGCGAGAAATGCGTCCTCATCCACCTTGAGGATGGTGTCGACGGTGCTGTCGGCGATGGTGCGCATAATGTCGATTTTGTCGCCATCGCGCACGATATCGCAGAAGCACCGTGTACGCTCGTCGAGTTGTGCCGGCAGGCGAAAGTCACTGTGATAGGCGATGCTCGCGCGGATGAGCTCGTCTTCTGCCGGGCTGTCGATAAAGTCGCGGATACTTGTTGCCGCGGGCGCGTCTGCAGGGTTTTTGCCAAAAAGGACCTCGAGGCCCAACTTCGCATGGCTCATGCTCTCGGCATCCTTAAACGTGTCCCAGCGTCGCAGCTGCTCAAAGCGGCCCATATCGTGCAACAGCCCACAAAGCCACGCCAGGTCAATGTCCTGCGGTGACCAGCCCTGCTCACGTGCCACGGCATCACATGCCTCGGCAACGTGGTACGTATGCTCGATTTTGAGCGCGATACGCGGATTGGCGGCATCGTAGGCATCGGTGTAGGTCCTGAAGGCCGCGATTGCCCCCGTTCGATCGATAGCTGTCATAATGACTTCCTAAAAAGCTGTGTCTTTCTGTGTCTTTCGATCCGGTGGCAATTGTAGGTGAACTCGGTTGCCGCCGGGCGATGATTCTGCCATGTCGTCGAATGCGGCTCGGAAAGCTTGTCGGGACGAGGAACGCTATGGTGTTCAAAATCGTTAAAACCGTCTGGCCGGTGATGCTTACCAATGTTGCGATAGGTGCGCCGTTGTCGATGTCCCCACCGCTATTGCGGGTTTCGTCTGCACATCGCTCTTTATTTGCCTGCTCTTTTCGCAGCGGCTGTCGGCGTCGTTGCGGTGGCAATCAAGACAAAGTCGATGTTGTGGTGCTGCGTCTCGGGTATCGGGCTCTATATCGTTTTGAGCCTCGTATAGGAGTGGGGTGCGTTTACCGTCCGGGCCCAACGAATCGGATTTCTCACCGAGCCGGTCTGCTTCTTCTGGTACCATGGTCAAACTTTACTGTAGCAAAGCATGACGTGGGCTTTTGTTCTGCGTCGGCGGAAATGGGGGTTTCATGGCACAGGAAGCGATCGCCAACGAGCAAAAGAAATTCAAAGTACCGCGCATTCCGGGTGACATCATGATCTACCCGATGATCGTCGGCCTTTTGCTCAATACCTTCTGCCCGCAGGTCTTCGAGATCGGCGGCTTCTTTACCGCCGCCTGCCGCGGCGGTTCCAATACCATCGTCGCCGCGATCCTGTTGTTTGTGGGCGCCGGCATCAGCTTTAAGTCCACGCCGGGTGCCATCAAGACCGGCATCGTCGTACTGATTCCTAAGCTTGTGGTGGCAGCCGTGCTGGGCTTGAGCGTTGCGTATTTCTTTAACGACAACTTTTTGGGCCTGAGCTCGGTTTCCATCATCGGCGGCATTACGTTTTGCAACATGGCGCTCTACACGGGCATCATGGGCGAGTTTGGCGACGAGTCCGAGCAGGGCGCCGTGGGCATCCTGTTCTTCACGGCGGGCCCTGCGGTTACCATGATCATTCTTGGTGTCTCTGGTCTTGCCAACATTCCCGTTGGCACCATCATCGGTTCCATTCTGCCGCTCGTGATTGGCATGGTTTTGGGCAACCTCTTCCCGTTCATCAAGAACCTGCTGGTTCCCGGCACCAATCCTGCGATCGCCGTCATCGGATTTCAGCTCGGTGCGTCTATGAGCCTGTCGAGCTTTATCACCGGCGGCATTTCCGGCATCTTGCTGGGCCTTGTCACGTTGTTTGTCGTCGGTCCCATCACCTTTGCGTTCGAGCGCCTGTGCGGCGGTAACGGCAAAGCCGCCGTGGCTTGTTCCACTATCGCCGGCACGGCTATGACCACGCCGGTTGCTCTTGCCGAGGTCGCGCCGCGCTATGCCGAGCTTGCGCCCGCCGCATACGCTCAGATCGCCACCGCCGTCATCATCACGGCAATCATGGCTCCGATTCTGACCGGTTGGGTCGATAAGAAGTTCTACCAGGGCAAGGAAGACCTGTCGCCCGCCGGTGTCGAGGCCATCGAGGAAGCCGTCGCGGCCGACATCGATGGCGAGTAGCCATCGGCGCCCATCAATGATGCTGGCGTGCAACTCGCGCCGTGAGAGCGCCCGGGCACTCTGGTGTTATTCCCTCATTCCCCTCTGGATTGGGGGAGTTATGGTGATGCGTGCGGCTCGGAGAAGCGCTGTCGGTTTGATGGCGGGGAGATGGGCCTGGTGGTTAAGGCGCTCAAGATTGAGATATTCCTGCTAAGCATGATTGTTCTTATCGGGCTTGCCGTGCGGAGTCGTCGCTCCTTGTTCTCGAGCACCCAGCAGCTATTGTTTAGCACGCTTGGCTACACCTCTGCCGCGTACATATTATTCGATATGATCTGGGTGCTATTGGATGGTGTGGACGACACGTTGGGCATTGCTGTCAACTGGATTTCCAACGCGGTTTCGTTTTCGCTCTTTGCCATCGTGTGTCTCATTTGGTTTATCTATTCCGAGACGGTGCAGGGTTCTCGCCTTTTGGCCTCGCGCTATAGGGTGGTGCTTGTAGCGTCGCCTACGGTTCTGGTGGTCGTGCTGGCGTTTACCAGTTACTGGACGCACGCCCTGTTCTATATCGATTCGCAGGGCGTGTATAGTCGCGGCTCTGCTTATATGATCCAGCCCATTGTCAGCTACTGCTACGTTATACATACGTCCCTACATGCGTTTGTGCAATCTCGCAGGGTCGAGAGCCTGCAGACGAAGACCATCTATCGAACCTTGGCATTTTTCGCCATTCCGGCCCTGGTGGGCGGTACCTTTCAGGTCGTATACTCGGTGCCCGGCCTTTGTGTCGGCATAATGATTAGCATATTGTTGCTCTACATTGTCTTCCAGGAGCAGCTCATCTCGACCGACCCGTTGACTGGCCTCAACAATCGCAACCGTTTTGAGACCTATATACTGTCGCTCTTCTCAAATGTGGATCAGGCCGAAGACGTGTATCTGCTTATGATGGACGCCGACGGCTTTAAGCAGATTAACGATCGCTATGGACATGTGGAGGGCGACCATGCTCTTCAGGTCATATCCGCTGCACTCAAAGAAGTCTGCTCGGCGTCTGGTAGCTTTATCGCGCGTTATGGCGGCGATGAGTTCGTGGTGCTTCAAAAGGCGATGGCGGAGCAGGATATCTTGCATCTGTGCGCGGCAATCAACGACGAGCTCGCGTGCGCCGAGGTTCCGTATCTGTTGCGGATGTCCATCGGCTACGCACGGGTTGGTGATGGCGTCGATACCTGGCAAGACTTGCTCCGTGCTGCCGACGCGGAGCTCTACCGCGTAAAGCGCGAGAAGAAGAAAGCCGGCGTCCAGATACGCTAGAAAAAAGGGGCGCACGACCGTTGCGATGGTCGTGTGCCCCTTCTGCGCTTTCGGGGACTAGTATCGGCTGTCGAAGATGCGCCTCGTCTTTTTCTCGGAGCGGGGTAGCTCACCGAGCGCGGCGTGGCATCGCCATGGTTTTCGATGGGGTTAAACGCGTCTGCGGCCTTGCCGCTGGAGTAGGCGTCTGCAATCTGCGGCAGGCGCTCGTTAACCTCGCCATGGGCGGCAAACGAACGGCGCGGGAAGATAACCCATTTGGGATCCTTCTCAAAGGTGCCAGCGGGATGTGCGACGGTATGCTCGGGTACCTCCAAATAGGTTGAGGCGTGACATACGCGGGTGGTGGGGCGCACGATAACGGGCGTATGGTAGCGCTCCGAGATTTCAAATGCCTCTTGCATCATCGCGTAACCCTGCTCCAGATTTTGCGGATCGAGCACGGGGATCTTCGCAAATGCGGCAAAGCGGCGCGTATCCTGCTCGGTTTGAGAGGAGATGGGGCCGGGATCATCGGCAACAAACAGCACCAGACCGCCCTTGATGCCCACGTAGTTGAGGCTCATGAGCGGGTCGGAGGCAACGTTTAGTCCAACTTGTTTGCAGGTAAAAAGGCAGCGCGCTCCTGCATACGATGCACCTGCCAGCACCTCGAGCGCGGCTTTTTCGTTGGTCGACCACTCGACGTGGACACCCTCGGCACTACCTTGGGCCTTGAGTTTGGCAACTGTCTCGACAAGTTCCGTCGACGGCGTGCCCGGGTAACCGGCGACCACGCGAACGCCCGCCGCAAGCGCGGCATACGCAAAGGCCTGGTTTCCCATAACCAGTTTCTTATGCATCTGTATCCCCTCGATGTCGCCGGCGCGTTACGGCAAGACGGCGTCTGCCGCCGCGACTCGGTACGAAATCAACGAGATACAGTGTACTCCATTAAGCTAAAGTGAGAGCTGCCCTTTTCCAAACGGGGTGGTTTGTTAGGCCTTTTTAGGTTTGTTGACAATGATGATGCCACTGCAGACCAAGAGCAGGGCCACAATTACGGTAACGGGGCTCGTGCCAGCGCCCTCTCCGAGCAACAACGCGCTCAACAGCACGCCAAAGACCGGGTTCATAAAGCCAAAGACCGAAACGCGGCTAACGGGGTTGACGGCGAGTAGGCGGGACCACAGCGAGTACGCGACGGCGGAAATGAGCGCCATATAAATGATGAGCGCGATGGCGGGGGCGATTTCGGTGGGGAATAGCGCGCCGCCCATCAAAAACCCGATGGCGGTAAGGACCAAACCGCCGACTAAAAACTGCCAGCCGGCGAGCAAGACGCCGTCATGCTCGCGCGAGAAGATGCCAATGAGGCAGGTCGACAGGGCGCCCGCAATAGTGGAAGCCAAGATAAATCCCTCGCCGTCGAGTGTAAAGCCAAAGGTGCCGTCCGCACCCGAAAGGTTGACGAATGCGACGCCGGCAAAGCCCAGTACGCAGCCGAGCACCTTGGTCGCATCGAGCTTTTCGGTGCGAAACGCCAGGGCGGCAAAGAGGATGGCGAGGAAGTTGGCGCTGGCCTCGATGATGGAACTCGACATGGCGCTGGCGCGCGAGAGTCCCAGGTAGAAAAAGAAGTACTGCCCGATAGTCTGGAAGAGCGACAGGATGCAGATGGGCTTAATGTCGCGAGCCTGTGGAACGAGTGGGCAGCGCTGGGCCGCGCTCATCCCAACGATAACCAGGGCGCCGGCAAGCGTGAAGCGCAAGCCCGCAAAGAGCAGCTGCGAGGCGCTATCGTGCGCGGGGATGCCAAAGAGCTCGTAGCCGATCTTGATGCAGGGGAAAGCCGACCCCCAGAGTGCGCAGCAGACGAGGCAGCCCAGGATGAGTCCGGGCAGGGTGGCGAGATGCGGCTTGCGGCTTTCCATGATGTCCTTCCTGTATGCGCGAAGTAAAAAAGAACCCGCCACCGGGTGTGCCGGTGGCGGGTGTTGTTACCCGAGGGGATTGTACCCGATGGGAACGTATTTAAGCGAAGTAGGCTACGCCGCTCTCAAAGATCGGCATGAACTTGTCGCCGGGAACATGCTCGGGCACGTTGCGGTACAGGTTGTCGCCGCGACGCTCGGCATGGCCCATCTTGCCCAGGACGCGGCCGTCGGGGCTCGTGATGCCCTCGATGGCGAGCGCGGAGCCGTTGGGGTTGACGGAGAGATCCATGCTGGGCTTGCCATCCTCGCCCACGTACTGCGTGGCGACCTGGCCGTTGGCGATCAGCTGGGCGAGCACTTCATCGTTGGCGACAAAGCGGCCCTCGCCGTGGCTGATGGCGACGGTGTAGGGGTCGTCCAGACTGCACTGCGACAGCCACGGGGACAGGTTGGACGAGATGCGGGTGCGCACCAGACGGCTCTGATGGCGACCGATGGTGTTGAACGTCAGCGTGGGCGCATCGGGCGTGGCGTCGACGATGTCGCCGTAGGGCACCAGGCCGAGCTTGATCAGGGCCTGGAAGCCGTTGCAGATGCCCAGCATCAGGCCGTCGCGGGCCTTGAGCAGGTCGCGGACTGCCTCGGTGACCTCGGGAGCGCGGAAGAACGCCGTGATGAACTTGGCGGAGCCGTCGGGCTCGTCGCCGCCCGAGAAGCCGCCGGGAATCATGACGATCTGGCTTGCACGGATGCGGCGGGCGAGCTCGTGGGTGCTCTCGGCGACGGCCTCGGGCGTGAGGTTGTTGATCACGAAGGTGTCGGCCTCGGCGCCGGCGGCGCGGAAGGCGCGGGCGCTATCGTACTCGCAGTTGTTGCCGGGGAACACAGGGATGATCACGCGCGGGCGGGCGATCTTGGCGCCGCCGTACACGTGGATATCCTTGGCGCGGAAGTCGATGGCCTCGACCTCGGGGGTCTCGCCGGCGCTGCGGTAGGCGAAGACGCCCTCGATACCGCTCTCCCAGGCCTCCTGGAGCTCGGCGAGCTCGATGACTTCGGAGCCGGTGTCGATGACATAGCCCTCGACGGTGGTACCCAGGGGCTCGACGACAACGCCGTCGGCGACCTCGGACAGCTCGGCGTCCTCGGCGAGCTCGACGATAAAGCTACCGTAGAGCGGGGTGAAGAGGCTCTCAACGTCCACATCTTCGGCAAGCTCGATACCGATCTGGTTGCCGACGCACATCTTAAAGAGGCTCTCGGCGCCGCAGCCGTAGCCGGGCGTGGAGACGGCCAGGGCGTCGCCGGTAGCGGTGAGCGCCTCGACGGCGTCAAACGCGGCGAGCAGCTGCTGGGCATCGGGGCGGTAGTCCTCGCCATAGGTGGCGGGGGCGATGCGAACGACGCGGTGCGTGAGGCCCTTAAACTCGGGGGAGACGGCGCGGGCGGCACGGCCCACGGCGACAGCGAAGCTGATCAGGGTCGGCGGAACGTTGAGCTCGCCGGCCTCGTCCTCAAACGAGCCGCTCATGGAATCCTTGCCGCCGATGGCGCCGGCACCCAGGTCGACCTGGGCCATAAGGGCGCCCAGGACGGCTGCCATGGGCTTGCCCCAACGTTCGGGCTCGGTGCGCAGGCGCTCAAAGTACTCCTGGAAGGAGAGGTAGGCGCGCTTGTGCTCAAAGCCGGCGGCAACGAGCTTGGCGATGGACTCGACCACGGACAGGTAGGCGCCTGCAAACTGGTCGGCCTCCATCAGGTAGGGGTTGAAGCCCCATGCCATAGCGCTCGCCGTGGTGGTCTCGCCGTCCACGGGGAACTTGGCGACCATGGCAGAGCTCGGGGTGAGCTGCGTCTTGCCGCCAAAGGGCATGAGCACGGTAGCGGCACCGATGGTGGAGTCGAAGCGCTCGGAAAGGCCCTTGTTGGAGGCGACGTTGAGATCGGTGACAAGCGAGGTCATGCGCTCGGCAAGCGTGGTACCGGCCCAGCTGGGTTGCCACACGCTACGGGCACACACGTGGGCGACCTGGTGCTTGGGTGCGCCGTTGGAGTTGAGGAACTCGCGGGACAGATCGACGATGGCGACGCCGTTCCAGGCCATACGCATGCGCGGCTCGGCGGTAACCTCGGCGATGACGGTCGCCTCCAGGTTCTCCTCGGCGGCATAACCCATGAACTCCTCGACGTCACCGTCGGCGACGGCGCAGGCCATGCGCTCCTGGGACTCGGAGATAGCGAGCTCGGTTCCGTCCAGGCCGTCGTACTTCTTGGTCACGGTGTCCAGGTCGACATACAGGCCGTCGGCAAGCTCGCCAACGGCGACCGAGACGCCGCCGGCGCCAAAGTCGTTGCAGCGCTTGATCAGGCGGCAGGCGTCGCCGCGGCGGAACAGACGCTGCAGCTTGCGCTCGACCGGGGCGTTGCCCTTCTGGACCTCGGCACCCGAGGTTTCGATGGAATCGGTATTCTGGGTCTTGGAGGAGCCGGTGGCGCCGCCGATGCCGTCACGGCCGGTGCGGCCGCCCAGCAGGATGATCTTGTCGGTGGGGGCGGGGCACTCGCGACGCACGTGGTTTGCCGGGGTGGCGCCCACGACGGCGCCGACCTCCATGCGCTTGGCCACGTAGCCGGGGTGATAGAGTTCGTTGACCTGACCGGTGGCAAGGCCGATCTGGTTGCCGTAGCTGGAGTAGCCGGCGGCAGCGGTGGTCACGAGCTTGCGCTGCGGCAGCTTGCCCTCGAGCGTCTCGGAGACCGGGACGGTGGGGTCGCCGGCGCCGGTGACGCGCATGGCCTGGTACACATAGCTGCGGCCAGAGAGCGGGTCGCGGATGGCGCCGCCCACGCAGGTGGCGGCACCGCCGAAGGGCTCGATCTCGGTCGGGTGGTTGTGGGTCTCGTTCTTAAACAGGAACAGCCAGTCCTGGTCCTCGCCGTCGACATCGACCTTCACCTTGATGGTGCAGGCGTTGATCTCCTCGGACTCGTCGACATCGGTCATGACGCCGGTCTTCTTAAGGTACTTGGCACCGATGGTGCCCATATCCATGAGGCAGACGGGCTTGGCGTCGCGACCGAGCTCGTGGCGCATCTCCATATAGCGGTCGAAGGCCTGCTGTACCACGGCGTCATCGATTGTCACGTCGTCCAGGACGGTACCGAAGGTGGTGTGGCGGCAGTGGTCGGACCAATAGGTGTCGATCACGCGGATCTCGGTGATGGTGGGGTCGCGGTCCTCATCGCGGAAGTACTGCTGGCAGAAGGCGATGTCCGCCTCGTCCATGGCAAGGCCGCGCTCGGAGATAAAGGCGGCAAGGCCGGCCTCGTCGAGTTCGCGGAAGCCGTCGAGCACCTCGACGGGCTGGGGCTCGGGGGTCTCCATGTACAGCGTCTCGGGTAGGTCGAGCGAGGCGATGCGGGCCTCGACGGGATTCACCACGTAGTGCTTGATGGCCTCGATGGCGGCTTCGTCCAGAGCGCCCGAGATCATATAGACCTTGGCGGAGCGCACGGCGGGGCGCTCGCCCTGGCTGATGAGCTGCACGCACTCGCTGGCGGAGTCGGCGCGCTGGTCAAACTGGCCAGGCAGGAATTCGACGGCAAAGACGGCGCCATCGCTTGCGGGGAGTTCGTCGTAGGTCACATCGACCTGGGGCTCGCTAAAGACGGTCGGCACGCAGGAGCGGAAAAGCTCCTCGTCGATGCCCTCGACGTCGTAGCGGTTGATGATCCTCAGGGCCTCGATGCCCTTGATGCCGAGAATTTCGGTCAGCTCGCCCTTGAGCTGCTGAGCCTCGACGTCGAACCCGGGTTTCTTCTCCACGTAAATACGAGAGACCATTGGTTCCTGCCTTCCTGATCGGTTGGGCGTACGGTGCGGTATGCGGCAGCGGTCGGTTTGCGGGACAAGCCTCGCGGTCGCCTTGAGCCACATGTTTGTAAACGTCACTATGATACGACAGCTCATGGCGTATTGAGGACGGCGAGGGTGCTACAGTGAAGCGCAAACAAGAGAAAGGCATCACATGGCATTCGTTTCGCTCGCCATCATCGCGCTTGTGGCTTTTGCAAGCCCCTTTATCGCATCGGCGATTCCCGGAAAGCCCGTTCCCGAGACGGTTTTTTTGCTTGTGTTCGGCGCGGTGCTGGGACCTCATATGCTCGGCGTCATCCATGTAGATGCCGAGGTCTCGCTTGTGTCCGAGCTCGGTCTGGCCTTTTTGTTCCTGCTTGCCGGCTTTGAGATCGACCCCAAGAACATCACGGGCGTCGAGGGACGCTACGGTATGGCGACGTGGGTCGTCACGTTTGGCATCGCCTGGCTTGCCGTGCGCTTTACCCCGTGGTTCTCGGTCAGCCATTTCGACGGTATCGCCGTGACGCTGGCGCTCACTTCGACGGCGCTCGGCACGCTCGTGCCCATCATGCGTGAGCGTTCGCTGACCGGCACGCGCGTGGGCGACTCCATCCTTGCCTATGGCACGTGGGGAGAGCTCGGTCCCGTGCTTGCCATGTCGGTGCTGCTCTCCGCTCGTACTGGTATCCAGACGCTCGTGATCCTTGGCTTGTTTGCACTGGTCTGTGTGCTGTTGGCCGTGGTTCCGAGCCGCTCCAAGCGCGTCGGCAGCCGCTTCTTTGCGTTTGTCGAGGAACGGGCCGACACGACGTCGCAGACGTTCGTGCGCCTGACGGTGCTCATCCTGGTCACACTCGTGGCATTTTCCGCCATCTTTGACCTCGACATCGTGTTGGGCTCTTTTGCCGCTGGCTTTGTCCTGCGCTATATCATCCCCGAGGGCAACCATACGCTCGAGACCAAGCTCGATGGCCTGGCCTATGGCTTTTTGATTCCGGTGTTCTTTACCGTGTCGGGCGCAAAGATTGACCTGACGGCCGTGGCGTCGCGCCCGGGTCTGCTCGTGGGCTTTATCGCGGCGTTGCTGATCATTCGCGCCGTACCGATCCTTGTCTCTATGAGCATTTGTCCCGCGACACGTGACGTTTCGGCGTATGGCCGCATTACCGTGGCCCTGTACTGCACCACGGCCCTGCCGATCATCGTTGCCGTGACGAGTGTGGCCGTCAACGCAGGCGCTCTGTCGCAAGACGTCGCCTCGGTTATGGTAGCCGCCGGTGCCATCACGGTGTTCTTGATGCCGCTGCTCGCGCAGCTCTTCTATCGCGTGGTCGATGCCGCGCCGGCCACTGCCGTGGCAGAGGTCGCCGAGCACCCTGCCGACGCACTCGATATCCTGCGCGCTCACCACGACCTAGCGAGCCTGCTCGCGCGCGAGCATGAGCTTTTGACCTCGCATGGCCATGGGCGTTCGCTCGACGGCATACCTACCCTTGATTCCATTGCTGACCGCCTCTCGACCGAGGCGGCAAGCGGCCACATCGATGCCCGTATCGTGGACGCCGCTCATTTGCTGGCTGAGAAGACCTATGGCGACGAGATCGACCCGTCCGAGCTGACTCCGCGTGAGCGCCGCCGCCTGGAGCGCGCCAAGCTCGCCGTGCGCGAATACCGCCGCCGCATGCTGGAGCTCTACGCGCGCGATGAAGCCCAGGACGACGACGGCAAATAACGAGATGCTTCCCTAGGGGAAGCCGCGTCCCGCTTTAAAGACCCGAAACGGGACGCAGTTTCCGCATCGGCCCCCATCGGGAAGTCACATCCCAGAATGGACGGGGACTGCGGACGATTTCTTGGACCGTTACGCGGCCCTTCCCAGCGCGGCGCGGAACTCGGCCGGCGTGCGGCCGCCGAGCGCATCGCTGCGCCTCTCCGTATTGTATCGG